>JAITQG010000020.1 GCA_031289015.1 Lactobacillaceae bacterium | reverse complement strand
GGGCAGTTACCTACCACAAGATATAATTTTACAGACTAGTATTAGGAATTGTCAACAATTAAACGCATATTTCGCACTCTCTTAAACGTGTTCAACCTGGCTGCATTCCTTACCTAACGTCCTTTTGCCACCTCACGCTTTCAGCGCAAGGCATCAAAACAACGTTAGGACGGAACGCAAAACGCCATGTTTCGCACTCTCTTCTAGTCTAAATTTCTCTGACCATCTACCAACACTTTGCGACGGTTATCGACTAACTCTTGAATCGCATCGATTTGTTCGATCGTATTTAATTGTTCCAAAAACTTGCGCGCTTGTTCTAATTCTGCAGTCTCCATGGGAACCTCCTTATATTACGTGTTTTATCATTATAGCCTACAAATTGCGATTTAAGCATGAAAGATGTGTTAATTCTCGGCATAATTACTTATACTAAAGATACTACTTTTAGAAATGAGGCCAGTTGTATGCCCGACCATTTTGACTTTGAGCACCAAGAAAATTGGCCCTTTGAAATGCGCGTGCGTCAGTCACCCATCGCCATTCAGACCGAAACCATCATTACCGATACCACCCTTGGTGTCATTACCCCGATGTATAGTGGTGTGGCGAGCGATGTCACCGACACCGGCATGAGTATTCAAGGTAACATAAACGGTTCCGCCATGATTAACCACCGCTTGTTTGAAGCCATGCAATTTCATTTTCATGCACCAGCCGAACACCTAATTGATGATCAACAATTCGCCGGCGAACTGCACATTGTCCACCGCCGTTATGTTGGCAGCTTTGCCGTCATTGCGATTTTCTTTGAAATTGGGGCTGAAAATCCCACCTTTAATAAAATTCTCGATAATATCGGTGCTACCGGCAACTTCAGCTTCGACATGGCTCAACTATTACCTGCCGACCTCAATTACTATCACTACTTGGGATCGTTGACGACTCCACCCTTGTCAGAAAATGTTGAATGGTATCTATTGCCAGCTACCATGACTTTGAGTCAGGCCCAATTTGACCGTTTCCACACGATCTTCCCACGCAATAACCGTGACGTCCAACCAGCCAATAATCGGTTGGTCGTGACACCAGGGTAATGAAAAAGACTAAGCTGCATGTTCGTAGCTTAGTCTTTTTTTGCATTAATGAATTTCAGCATCTTTTTCTTTGTACACAACATAGTAGAACAGGCTCACAAAGACCGCTCCGCCGACAATATTACCAAAGTAAACTGGAATGAAATTTTTAATAAAATCAAGCCAGGTTGCTCCGTGTTCAAAAATGGCCGCCGGGATGATAAACGCATTGGCCACACTGTGCTGGAAGCCGATTGCGACGAAGACCATGACTGGGAACCAGATAGCCAAAATCTTGCCACTGGCATCCTTAGCTCCATAACACAACCAGAGTGCTAGGCCGACAAACCAATTACACCCAATCCCTGACAAGAAACCTTGCAGTGGCGTGGCACTAATTTTTAGCTGAGCGACGTTAATTACTTCGGTTTTAAAGGCGCCAACCGCCGTCAAACCCGTCAAATGTCCAAATACATAAGCCACAAAGATCGCCCCAACCACATTGGCCAAGGTGATAATCGCCCAATTTTTAACTAAGTCCATAAATGAAATTTTTTTGGCGAAAAAGGCGATTGCCACGGCCATCATGTTCCCGGTAATTAATTCACCACCGGCCAATAAAATCACAATCAAGCCAATCGGAAAGACACACGCGCCCAAGAACGACGCGACACTGCCCCATTGTTCCACCATGCTACTCGCTACTCGTACATAAGCTAGATAACCTAATGAGATCATCGCGCCACCAATGAAGCCGAGAATTAATTTTTGAAGCAGTGTTTTATGGACTTTTTGGGCACCGTGGTGAATACTAGTTGCCACGATTTCTACGGGGGTTTGCATTGTTATTTCCTACCTTTATGTAAATATTACATTATTCATGAAAACGTTTTCATTCATTTATTTTAGCACGTAAACATAAAAAACAGTGCTTAGACACTGTTTTTACATTATTTATTAACATCTATGCCATTTACTGTAAAGGTCCATAACGATTCGAATCGCGCGGCAAAATCTACACGCAACCATGCCGGTGCAAAAGCTGGGGCCGCAAACCAAGTAAATGCTAAGATAATATTTTGCGACGCTTCCTGATCCCAGCCCATCAAAGCCGTTAATTTAGTTGCTAAAGCATTCAAATGGCGGTCCAATAAAGCCGGATCACCATCGACGTAAGCCGTGTAAAGTGCAAACATTTTAGCATCTTGTTGATAACTCCCGCGCTTAGCATTCACAAATGTCCACAACCAATCATGCAGCAACACTTTCTTGTCAGTATATTTGCTCCCGTCAAATGCAAATGTCTCAACCAAGACATTGTCTAACCATTTAATCGAAAGTGCGCCCCACAAATCATTTTTGTTCTTATAGTATTTATACAGCGCGGCATGGGTCATCCCCAGTTCAGCCGCCACACTCGACAACGTGACATTCTCCATGCCATGTTGTTCAATGAGGCGCTCCGCCGTTGTTAAAATTAGTTCTTCAGATAATATTTTCATAATTATAGTTTACCATATCAGTTACAAAAATGAAAGTTTGTAGTTACAAGTGTTGACATTTGTAACTGATGGGTTTATGCTATGTTAAGTTACAAAATAAAAAACATGTAACTGCACAGAAAGAGAGAGAATTTATGTTTAACAAAAAATATTTCCACATCGCCTTTGTCATTACCATGTCGCTCATTTTCACCTTTATCATGTCAGCCATTCTAACTTATGTCTTCGTCGGTGCGACTCCACATTATTTTAGTGAATGGATGCAAGATTGGGGCATTGCGTTCATTATCGCCATCATTTTAAACAGCTTTGTTCCTGGTATCATTCAAAAGCGTATTGCTGGCAAGTCCAATCCCGTGTTGCGGTATGCGATCGGTGCTGCCTTGGTCAATACGATTGTCCTATCATTTGCGCTCGTGTCATATGCCCTGCGTGGTTGGTCAAACCCCGCATTTTTAAACTTTTGGCTCTTACACGCTTGGCCAGTCGCCATGGTATCAGCCACTATTCTAAATTTATTCTTGCCAAAAGTCGTTGGCAAATTTATTGGCAACTACTTAATTAAAGCTGAATTAGCTTAGGAGATAACTATGCAAACCCTACCCACGGCCATTCAAAATTTCATTAACACTACTAATTTTGCTGACACGGCTGGCTTTATTGCTACATTTACTGCTGACGCCTATCTAGAAGATTGGGGCCGCGGTTTTAACGGCCGTAGCGGCATCGCGTCATGGAATCAAACTGATAATATCGGTAAACAAGCGCACTTTGATTTCATCGCCATCAAACCCGCCACCACACCAGACACGTTTATCGTGACCTTAAAAGTTTCTGGTAATGGGTATAACGGGACAGGCGACATGGTCATGACCTTGCAAGTAGATAAAATTTCTCGCTTAATTATTAGCGCCTAATAAAAACTGGTTTCTGTCAGCAGAAGCCAGTTTTTTTTGCTATTATTGATTGTTTGGCAGATCCAATTTAGACTTTTTTTGCGTGTCAGCCATGCGCCAATAGACGACCAAGCTAATTGCAATCACTGCGGTCACGTAAATGAAAAACCAGTTTTCATGGTTGATTTGCTTGAGGTACAGTGCAACGTATTCGACCGTTCCACCAAAAATTGCGACCGTCAGCCCATATGGTAAGCCAACGCCCAACGCACGAATCTCGGTTGGGAACATTTCGGCTTTGACAATGGCATTAATCGATGTATACCCCGTCACGATGATTAACCCGGCTAACATGAACAAAAACGCCATCAAGGGGCTCTTAGTATGTGATAACCCCAGGAAGAGTGGCAAAGTAAAGATTGTCCCTAAACCACCGAACCAGAACAACAATGGCTTGCGACCGATTTTGTCAGATAAGGCCCCGGCTGCTGGTTGTAACAACATAAAGATGAATAACGCCGCAAAATTAATCAGCGTGACTTGTTGTTTGGGCAAACCGACCGAATTTATCATGAACTTTTGCAAGTAGGTGGTATATGTGTAAAATGCAATCGTCCCCCCTAGCGTCAAGCCCATGACTGTTAGCACGGCCTTGGGATAGCGCAATAACTCCCGCAAACTCCCCCGCTTGTTGGCCGTTTGTGCCTTGAATTGATCGGATTCTTCCATCCCCAATCGTAAGAATAGAATGAAGATGGCACCCAAGGCCCCGATCCCAAACGGAATCCGCCACCCCCAACTCATCAATGTGGCTTCTGACATAGTGAGTTGCAAGATAATTTGTACCCCTAACGCAATCAATTGGCCACTAATCAAAGTGACATATTGGAATGAAGCATAAAATCCCCGATGCCCGAAGCTGGCCATTTCAGACAAGTAAGTGGCCGATGTGCCATATTCGCCACCCAACGACAATCCTTGAAACAAACGTGCTAGCACCAAGATGATCGGCGCCAGAATGCCGATATGTTGATAATTAGGCGTGACAGCAATCACCAATGATCCGCCCGCCATAATCATGACTGACAAGGTCAGGGCGGCTCGTCGGCCATACTTGTCGGCATACACTCCGAGCAACAAACTACCAATTGGGCGCATCAAAAACCCAATTGCAAACACGGCTGCAGTGCTCAATAGTTCAGCCGTCTTATCATGACTCGGGAAAAATGCCGGTGCAAAATACACCGCAAACGAGGCATAGACATACCAGTCAAACCACTCGATTAAATTACCCAACGATCCTCGCAGGATATTACTAACAATTTTTTTCTCACTTCGCATCGCATAATACCCGCACCCTTATTTTTTTAAGTATGCTTAGTTTAGCATAAATATACAAAAATCCACAAACAAATTTCACACATTTGTGGATTTTTATCATTTATTTATCATTTTTGTGCCCAAGCTGCTAGTAAGTCTTGAATCGTCAACTGGCCAGGAGCGCTTAATTGCGTGCCCGCCATGACAGCAAATGTGAGCTCTGATCCAACTTGCCACCCATTAATCCGGGTTATTTGGCCCAACGCCCCCATACTCATTGTTATCAACGGCTTCAAAAGGGTGGCGCTGGCAGTTTTGGTCACAATCAACAACTGATCCACATCAGCTTGAGTTTGTGGCATCACAGCTAGTTTTACAACGTCTGCATCACTGGCCGCCATTAATTGTAATTGCGTCAACAATTCAGCTTGGGGAGGCGTTTGTTGAAAGTCATGGTATGACATAATGAACGGAGTATGGGCTTGATGTGCTAATTCAATCAATTGGTGCCTGACTGCTGGCGGTAAAGTCCATTCCACGTCTAAGGCCGCAAACGAATAGCCTGTTTGCAATAATGTGGTCACTAATTCAACGTACGTGTCCGGCGCCAAAGCACCTTGTCCGCCTTGTTCAGTACTACGATACGTCAATATCAAAGGCAAGCCTGCCGTATTTTGAACAACTTCAGCCAATACGTCTGGCAAGCCAGCTAATGGCGTCTGCGCCCAATAATCAACCCGCCATTCTACCACGTCAGGAAGTGGGTTTTGCAACTTTAATTGCTGATAAAACGCATCGACAGCACCTGTTAATGGCACAGCAATGACTGGTAAACCAGTTTGCTTAGCTGGTAAACGTAAAACTTCGCGTAATGTCATAGACCCTCCTAACTCAATTGATAGACAACCCAAATCATATTCGGCTCAAATTGCTGCCGGATTTGATACTTAGGCTCACGTGCTTCTGGCAAAGCAGTAAACTGGTCTTCAGATACAATCGTATAACGAGTTTGTTTTTCAATAAAATCCGTCAAGGCCACTGGCTTACTTGGCACAAATATCAATGAAGGTCCCCACGCATTATCTAAATCAAGCGTCTGCAAATACCGCTTCATCAAGCCTTCCGTCGCCGCATGCAACACCGCTAAATTCCGCTTGTATTCGGTGTTTTCAATTAGGCTCAATTTCAACAACGGATAGGCAAACGTGCTCACAATTTTGGCATGTTCCCATTCCACATAATTAAAATCAGCCCAATTCAAATTGGCCCGCTGATTAGATTTAAAAGCGACGGGCATCAGGATTTGATCACCTTGATACTGCGCTAGATTTAATAAAATCTCTTCAAAACTAGCATGCAAAATTAATTGACCGTCAGTTAGCTGGTTGGTTGCCAAATAATGTTTTGCGGCGCGCTGTGAATCCGTGCCGACTGGGCCTAATGTGTGTAATTTCATTATCTCACCTATTTATTTGTGCATCTTCTTTTTTAATCGCGGCTTGCATCAACAAATTCATAACCCCATCAATCAAGGCATCATCAATATCGTTTGAATGGGCAAAATCTTCCTTGAGCGCGGCTGACAATTTAAGCATCCGCCCTTCTTGCACCGTTGCCATCCCCGTCTTAGCTTTGTAATTCGCCACAGCTGAAACCACATCAAAGCGCTCTTGAATCGTCTGAAATAATTGCCGATCCAAGGCGTCAATTTGTGAGCGCAACTCTAACAGCGCCAATTCATCAGCCTTGGCACTAAACAAGGCAATCACTTCAGCGGCAATCCGTTGTGGGGTTTTACCAACGGTTTCAACGGTAAAATTGGCAATTGATTGGTATCTGGGATCGCGGGCTTTCCACAACGCAAAGAAATCAGCCGTCGATTTCTCTTGCAACAAGGGGCGTTGACCTTCTAAAATCAGCCGCCCAATCGTACTTTCCAAACTCCCATGTAGATAAATCAGCGTGGCGGGTGAATCAGCTAAGATGGCCATATTTTCTGGCCGTTCCACCACCCCACCACCCGTGGCAACAATCCCTGGAAAGGTTTGGAGTTTTGCTAACGTCTTGGTTTCGAGCTCACGAAAATGGGCCTCGCCACCCGCTGCAAAAATCTCAGCAATGGTTTGACCGGCCACCCGTTCAATTTCTGAATCGACATCAATGAATTTGGAATGGTGTTGGCGGGCAATTTCTTGACCAACGGTGGTTTTGCCCGCGCCCATAAACCCAATGAGCATGAGGGTATCAGGTTCTTTATACATGATCTTCTCGCTTTCTCAAGAGCTGCTCGCGTGCTCCTTGTGCAGTTGTGATGAGCTGGCTTAATTCGTCAGCCGCATTGTTTTCAATCGCCTTAGTAAAGGTATCCAGTTGGCTACTTAAAGCTTGTAGACTCGCTAAAATCGCTTGCTGATTGCTTAAGATGATATCCGTCCACATGGTTGGATCAGAAGCTGCAATCCGGGTCGTATCAATAAACCCACCCGCGACATATTGGCCAAATTCAGCGGTGGCACCCAATTCTTGCGTCGCCGTGTTCATCAGCGCATACGCCACAATATGCGGTAAATCACTAATTACGGCCATTAATGCATCGTGTTGCATGACTTCGAGTTCCACAAACTTGGCCCCCAGTGGTTGCAACACGGCTTGTAGCTCGGGCAATTGTGCCCCAATATTTGAAGCCGGCATCAAAAAATACGGTGCGTTGCTATGCAGATTGGGATTGACGTTTTGCACCCCGCTCAAATGCGTACCAACCATGGCATGCCCGCCAATGAATGCAATTTGCTTGGGTACTAGATATGCTTCGGCGATTGCCATGATTTCACGCTTTGTTGAGCCGGCATCCGTGATGATCACATTGGGCTTTAAGGCCATTTGCGCTAACGCCTGCATACTTTGTTCAATGTGCTTCACTGGGGTCGCGAGGATGATGATATCCGCGCGCTGGGCCACCGCTGCTAAATCACGATTAGTCTCCGTCACAATATGTTGCTGCATAGCATATTCAAGCGTCGTCGCATCAATATCCACCCCAATCACATAATTATCGGGTTGCTTGGCTAACACCGTGGCGATAGAAGCCCCGATCTCACCCAAACCTTGAATTACGATTGTTTTTGTCATAACCACTCTCGTTTCACATTACCGTTGCTAAATCTTGCAAGAAATTAGGATACGACACACTCATCGCCTCGGCGCCCGTTAAGCTAACTTCACCCGTGGTAATTAACGCCGCCACTGCATTCATCATGCCAATCCGGTGATCGCCATGTGAATCGAGCACGACTTGTTGGGCGTGCAGTTGGGTACCTCCATGAATTAGCATCCCATCTGGACGTTCTTCGATATTAGCGCCCAGCTTAGTTAATTCAGTGACCACCGTGGCAATCCGGTCAGTTTCTTTCACCCGCAATTCTTCGGCACCCGTGATTAACGTATCACCACTGGCTTGAGTAGCCGCCAAAGCGAGAATAGGCAATTCATCAACCGCACCTGGAATATCAGCCGCAGTGATTTGAATGCCGTGCAAAGGTTGGCTCGTCACCGTTAAATTCGCCACTGGCTCACCTTGACTAGCTAGTTCCTCAATTTGAATATCTGCGCCCATCCGTGCCAAGAGTTGCAAAATCCCGGTCCGGGTCGAATTAACCCCAACGCGCTGCAACACCAATTTAGAATTAGGCGTGATTAGCCCCGCTACCAAAAAGAACGCCGCGCTCGAAATATCTCCTGGCACTTGAATATGTTGGGCTTGCAAGACTGGCTGTTGGCTAATTTTAATGACCCCAGCATCAGCATCGATGTGCCCACCAAATTGTCGTAACATCCGCTCGGTATGGTCGCGCGACGGTAGTTTTTCAATGACCGTTGTCGTCCCCGCGGCTTGCATCCCCGCCAATAAAATTGCACTTTTGACTTGAGCTGAGGCAACCGGCATTTCATACGTGATGCCCTGTAGCGTTTGGTTAGCCTTAATCGTGCCTGGTAATAAGCCCCCGGGAGATAATTCAAACTGGGCACCCATCGCACTCAGCGGTTGCGCCACACGGTTTAAGGGTCGTTTACTCAACGATGCATCCCCAATCATCGGCAAATCAAAGGGTTGTTTGCTCAATAAGCCCATTAACAAGCGGGTTGAAGTCCCCGAATTCCCCATATCTAAGGGTTGTTTGGGGGCCTGAAAATGCGTTAACCCTTGGCCAAAGACGCGCATCTGTTGCCCGGTTTGTTCAATTTTAACGCCGAGCGCCTGGAAAACACCCATCGTATGCAAAACGTCAGCTGACAACAAAATATCTTCAATTTCCGTCACGCCCTCAGCCATCGCGCCAAACATAAGCGCCCGGTGGGAAATTGATTTATCCCCAGGCACAGTAATGTCACCGTGCAATCCGGTGGCACTAGCTTGTTGTAATTTAATCATAGGCATCCTTTCGCTTGGTATGCACTTAGAAACCGCGAACTTCTTCTCGATACTGAGCAACTTGTTCTTTCATGCGGTCAATATTATCAGCGTCAAACTTATCTAAGACAGCTTGGGCTAATTCAATTGCCACCATTGCCTCAGCAATCACGGCCGCAGCGGTCACTGCAGTGGTATCTGAACGTTCAATTGACGCCCGCGATTCGGCATGCGTATCAATGTCTACTGACTGCATTGGGCGATACAACGTTGGAATCGGCTTGACCACCCCACGCACCACAATCATTTCACCAGTGGTCATCCCGCCTTCAAAGCCACCCAAATTATTCGAGCCACGATAAAAACCCTGTTCCGCATTCCAAAAGATTTCATCCATGACTTGATCGCCAAACTTTTCAGCATTATCAAAGCCACCACCAAATTGCACGCCTTTAAAGGCATTTATACCAACAATCGCTCGTGCAATTTTACCATCTAATTTTTCGTCGGCCGAGACATACGACCCCAGTCCTACTGGAACGCCAGTGGCCATGACTTGGACTTGGCCGCCAACTGTATTGGCATCCCGCTTAGTTTGATCAATCACAGCTTGTATGGCTGCATCAGCTTGCGCATCCAAGGCACGCGTGGGGAAACTTTCCGTCACGGCGCGTAATTCCGCCAAATCATGATACTTGGTCAAAGCGTTCAAATCTGATTTAGCTGGCCCAACATTAACCACAAAGCCATGCACATCCACGCCGATTTCAGCCAGCAACTTCTTAGCCACAGCTCCAACGGCTACTCGCATGGTCGTTTCACGGGCTGATGAACGCTCTAATACATTGCGCAAATCAGCTTGGTGGCGATACTTAATGCCACCGACTAAATCCGCATGGCCCGGGCGTGGGCGCAACACTTTGCGAGCAGTATTTTCATGGGTTTCCGGTTCATTGGGTGCCATAATTTTGGCCCAATGATTGTGATCATCATTATGCACATTCAACGTAATTGGCGAACCTAGGGTAATTTGATGCCGGATACCCGTTAAAAAGGTCACCGTATCAGTTTCGATGTTTTGGCGTTCACCTCGGCCATACCCATGTTGCCGGCGCGCTAATTGCGCATCGACGTCGGCTTGTGAAATGTGTAAACCGGCGGGAATCCCTTCAATAATTGCAATTTCTTCTGGGCCATGACTTTCGCCCGCTGTAACATATCGCATAAAGTTTCCTTTCTTGGCTAACCAATGAATTCAGGCATGTCGCTAATGGCCTTTTTAATAATCGTCGGTTGTGCAATATCACTTAAGGCGACTAAATTGAGTTGCCCGCCATGATTCTTTTTATCATTAATTAATTTGGCATAAAATTCAGGTGAACCAATAATATCTGAGTTAATCGGCAAGCCAACCACCGTCAAACGCTCACTAAGCGCTTGGGTCAGCCCTTTTGCCGTCAGTCCATCACGCTCAAACCGTTGACTGATTGTAATCATCCCAATCGCAATGGCTTCACCGTGGCGTAAACCACCGTGCGCTAATAACTCAATGGCGTGCCCAATCGTATGCCCGAAGTTTAAGAATTGGCGTTGGCCAGCTTCTTTTTCATCATCCATCACGACTTTAGCTTTATATTCAATCGAGCGGGTTGATAATTCAATGGCATTGGCCCGAATGTCGTCAACTGATTGAATCGTCCCGGTTAACGCAAAGAAAGCCGCATCCGCCAAAGCTGAAGTCTTCACCACTTCTGCATAGCCTTCAACTAAATCCCGATCCGCCAAAGTGTCCAAATATGTGCTATCAACTAACACCAAATCGGGTTGATAAAACGTCCCGATAATGTTTTTGGTGCTTTCTAAATTCACGGCAGTTTTACCACCCACCGATGAATCCACTTGTGCCGTTAACGAGGTGGCAATTTGAATAAAGCCGATGCCGCGCATATATAATGACGCCACGACACCACCCAAATCACCAATCACGCCACCGCCCAGAGCAATTAAGCCATCGCCGCGCGTGAAGCCAGCTTGTGCCATTTGTTCAACTAACGTACTAACTGTGGGCAAACTTTTTGCTTGTTCACCAGCTGGGACTTGTAACGGCAAAACTTCAAAACCTGCCGCTGTTAATTGCGCACTCGTGGCTGACAAATATAAGGGACCGACATTTGAATCGGTTAACAAGGCAACTTTGCGCGGGGTCCAAACTGAAGCCACTTCACTGCCGATATGGTTGTGTAAAGTTGCGCCGATTTTGACCGCATATTGTTTAGTTTTTAAATCAACCGTTACGATACTCATTAAATTACCTCATGAATTGCCTGGGCTTTATTCGTTAATACTGCAAATTGATCCGGCGTCAAAGCTTGGGCGCCATCCACAAAGGCGTGGGCTGGATCATCATGAATTTCAGTCATCAAGCCTTGTGCCCCGGCGGCAATTGCGGCCAAAGCGAGGGGCTCAACATATTTAGCAAAGCCCGCCGCATGTGATGCATCGGCAACGATTGGATAATGCGTCAACTCACGTAACACCGGAATGGCCGAAACATCCAGTGTATTACGGGTATATTTATTATCCGCCGTGCGAATGCCCCGTTCCATCAAGATAATTTGGTCATTGCCACCAGCCGCAATATATTCAGCCGCATTCAACAAATCATCAATGGACGCTGACATCCCCCGCTTCAAAACAACGGGCTTACGCTTGGCACCTAAGGCCTTCAACAGCGCAAAGTTCTGCATATTCCGGGTTCCAACTTGGTAGATATCGGTATACGAATCGACCAAATCGACATCTTTAGTGTCCAAAATCTCTGTCACCATATCCATCCCCAACGCATCAGCAGCGGCGCGATGAGCTTTCAACCCAGTTTCGCCATTCCCTTGATAAGAATAAGGCGATGTCCGGGGCTTATAAGAACCACCCCGCAAAATCGTGGCGCCGGCAGCTTTAACGGCTTTTCCCATTGCCAACACATGTTCGGGACTTTCAATCGAATCCGGCCCAGCCATGAAGACTAGTTGATCCCCACCAATAATACTATGTTGAGTGGTAATAATGGTGTCAGCTGGATGAAACGCGCGCGAACTTTTAATGGCACCATGATGTTGCGTAATCACCTCAACAATGTCTTGTTCGAGAGCAGCGAGTGTTTCATCCGGTAAATTTTTCACGCCCGCCAACGCCACCCGGTTTTCATGGACGAACACTGGTTTGATAGGATCCTTGGTGTCGATTTGGGTCGCAATTTTTTGGGCTGTCGCATTGTCTTTAGTAATAATAATCATAAATTTGCTCCTATTATCTTTTGCATTAAGTTGCGATCGGCGGGCTGGTTAAACCAATATTCAAACGCCAAAGCTCCTTGTTGAATTAACATCGCTAACCCGTTTTGGGTGTCCAGCCCACGTTGGCTAGCCAGTTTAAGTAACGTTGTTTGTTGGTTACTATAAATTATATCAATCACCAATGTATGCGTGGGTAGTTGCGCAATTTGCTTAGCTGTCAGTAAGCTCACGTCATCCAACATCCCCACGGTCGTCGTGTTGATTAACACATCCGCTTCTGCCAATGCGTTGGTTAGGGCTACTTCATCAGCTAAATCTACTAATTGCGCGATGGTTCCACCCAACTCCTGAACTCGTTTCGTACGTGCTGACCAATCAGCATGCATCCGGTTAAACACCGTTAGTTTTTGCACGCCGTATTGGGCTGCCGTCGCCATAATTGCCCGCGCGGCGCCACCTGTCCCTAGAATAACAACATTCGCGTGTTTTTGTTGGTTGGGCAAACTTTGCCAAAAGCCATCACCATCAGTGTTGGTCCCGATTAAGCGCCCGTCGACATTTTTAATCACATTCACCGCCTGTAAATGCTCAGCAAGTGGCGTGGTTTCATCCAAATATTGAATGACCGCTTGTTTGAACGGCATGGAAACATTTAAGCCCGTGACGTTCAATGCCCGCAAACCTTGCATTGCCTTGTCTAATTGGCTCGGCTCAACATTAAAAGCATGATAATAACCTTCAATTTGATTGGCCTGCAACAGCGCATTTTGAATCTTGGGTGACAACGAATGCCCCGCCGGATATGCAATTAATCCTAATAAATTCATTTTTCAGCTAACCTCCGCATAATTTTTTCTGTAATAACTTCTGTGGTAAGGCCGAATTCGGCTTGGACAATGGCTGGTGGGGCACTCAAGCCAAATTCATCAATGCCAATGATTAAGCCGTCTAACCCAGTAATAGCTTGCCAACCAAGTGAAGTTCCCGCCTCGATTACCACATTTAGTGCATCAGTTGGTAAAATTGCTGCCCGTTGCGCACTTGATTGAGTCAAAAACTTCTGTAAATCGGGCATGGAAATCACATTTGTTGTGACTGTTAATTGTTCACTCACCGCCATGGCGATTTGAACTTCGGACCCCGTGGCAATGAGATTAACTTTAGCATCTGGCTTGGTTTGAATTTGGGTCGCCCCGTTTTGCAGCGCTGATTGAGCTTGCGTTGGATTACCTTGATCTCCCAGCTTACCACGGCTTAAGATCAAAACCATTGGTCGGTTGGTGGCTGTTAACGCCTGCTGCCAAGCAACCGCAACTTCATCAGGTGTCCCTGGGCGCAACACATCAACACCTGGAATCAAGCGCAAACTCATAATTTGTTCAACAGCCTGATGCGTTGGTCCATCTTCTCCGACCGTAATACTGTCATGCGTGAATACATAAATGACCGGCGCGTGTTGCATGGCACTCAAGCGAATCGCCGCGCGCATATAGTCTGAGAAAGCCAAGAAGGTCGCCCCAAAGACTTTCGTTCCGCCATGTAAGGCAATTCCATTCAAGACGGTCCCCATCCCAAATTCTCGCACCCCAAAGGCAATATTGCGGCCTTGGCGATCTGCTGCATTATACAACGGAGAGTCATTAATTACGGCATTGGTCGAAGCGACTAAATCAGCAGCACCACCCCACAATTGGGGTAATTGCTGGGCAAATTCTTGAATGACATGCTGTGAAATTTTACGTCCGGCTTGTTGTTTAATCGCTGCGGTTAATTCTGGCAGCTTCACCGTTTCCACTTGCGTAAATTTGTTGTACGCTGCTAACTCACTTGGCGTTGGTTGCACTTGAGCCTGCCAGCGCTGTTGAATCCGTTGACGCAGGTCAGCCAATAACTCAGGCGCTAATTCAAAATCATTAACTTCAACCTGTAATGCATTAGCCAAAGTCGCAATTTGTGCTGCATCCAACGGTGTCCCATGAGCCTTATTCGTCCCCGCAAATGGCCCAAATGCTCCAATTACAGTTTTAACGGCAATCAAACTCGGCTGGTCAGTTTGTTTAGCCACTTCAATCGCATTATGTAATGCATTTAAATCATCACCATCAGCCACATGTTGCACGTCAAAGCCATAACTGACAAACCGCGCCACATTATCAGTTGTGTCACTGCGCTTTCGGTCGCCATCTAAACTGACATCATTATCATCATACAGCACAATCAATTTATTTAAGGCTTGCTGCCCGGCTAAAGCGGCAACTTCATGCGTCACCCCTTCCATCAAATCACCATCACCGACCAAGGCGTATGTATAATGATTAATCACCGTGGGGAATTGCGCATGTAATTTGGCTTCAGTCATCGCCATTCCAACCGCCATTCCCAAGCCTTGTCCCAGTGGCCCAGTAGTGGCTTCAACACCTGGTGTAATGCCAACTTCTGGATGCCCGGGAGTGTTTGAATGCAATTGTCTGAATTCACTTAAATCTTGGGCTGAGACTGCAAAGCCCGCGGCATGTAAAGTTGCATACAATAGCGCTGAACCATGCCCAGCCGACAAAACGAAGCGGTCGCGATTTATAGCATCTGGTTTGGTTGGATCAAGGTTTAATTGATTAGCATAGAGTTCATATAAAATCGGTGCCGCACCCAAAGTAATCCCCGGATGCCCCGAGCCAGCCTGACTAATCATTTGGTTAGCCAATAGTCGTAACGCATTAATTGTATCAGTTGCGATGTGTTTAGTTGTTGAATTAACCATTTTCGTACCATCCTCTCAAAATAAAAACGTGCTAATGTATCGCTACACTTAGCACGTTTTCTTCAAGAGAATCGGCCCCTGAAAAACAAAAGTCACTAAGTGTGGTTTTTCCACTTAGTGACAAAACTTCGAAAAGCTTCTGGTCGCTAAGCGCGTCGTTGAACCGACGCACTCAGGCGACGGTTCTACATAAACCAGAAGTAAAAATAACTATTGCTTTTCCAAGTTGTTTTTTTCATTAGGTAACTCATTTCTGTAATTTGTTAATTAAACTATTGTCAAATAGCATACCTTGCAACATTATAAAAGTCAACAAATATGATTAGAATTAAATGATAAAGCGTCAAAATTTATGTACGGTTGCAACTACGCTTTTTATCACGAAGCAGCGGTTTGAATCGTAAAGGTTACCGTGTCTTGGTAAGCCCCAGCATACTTGAAGTTATGTGCACTATCAGTTAAGCCAGCATAAATCGCTTGATTTTGGACAGCAACTTCACCATCTGCAGTAAAGGTCAGCTCTCCACCAGAAGTTTTCAATTCACAACCACCACTTGTCGTACCTAAGTTGTATTCGGCACCGGTTGTATCACCTGTACTAGTCAAATGCCACGCTGTCGCTGCATTGGAAGCCGCAGAAACATGAATAAAGCGCTCTGCAAATGGCAACTTTGGATATGCGCTCAACGTAACATTTTCAGTCCCCACCGTTGTCGCACTTGGAATCGTGATTTTGGCTGGAATGGTGACTGTGTAGCTAGGTTCAATGACATATTCAACGGTTGTCTCATTAGCATTTCGACCTTGCCAAGTATATGTATCAGTGACCCCAGAACTATTATGAGCGTCTACCATTTCAGCAGCTGTATATTCTTGCTGAGTTGCCACATTTATCCACTTAGTTGAATCTACTATGTAGTTCTGATTGTACCTTGTTCCAACAATTGGATTTTGCAAATTTGGATTTGGTTTAAAATAAAACAATGGTCCAAGCGTTAATTTCCACATAGCATTCGTGCCATAGAACATATTAGTTCCTCCGCTATCGGATAACGATTGTGTATCAAAACTACTTAAATTCAAGGTTTCTAGGCTACTACACCCACTAAACATGAAGTCCATATATTTTATTCCTGCTGTTTTAAAATTGCTTAAATCCACCGTCTTTAAATTAGAACAGCCATCAAACACATTATCCATTTGATCAATTACAGCAGTTGTGTCAAAGTGGCTTAAATCCACCGCTGTTAAACTTCCGTCACCCTTAAACATGCAATACATGGTGGTCATATTTGACGTATCAAGATTTTGCATCCCTTTAAATTCTTTTAAATTTGTAAGATTTGCAAAAAGGTTTGCCTGTCCCGCTGGAATTACGACTTTTTTACTATCGACTGTTGGGCTCACAAATATAATAGTTTCAGCAGAGGTAACATTCGCTTTGGATGTGAAAGAAACTGGCAAATCGCCCGTACCAACTGTTAATGTTTTTGTATCAGCATTATAGTATAAATTACTAGTATCGGCACTAGCAACAGAGAGGCCGCCATTAAATGACAAATTAGTAAACAATGTAACTGCACCTAGCACAGCCACACATATAGCGAGTGATCGGACTAGGCGATATTTTAATTTATGTATTTTCATCCGTTAAAACCTCCTTAGTATGTATATACTCAGTTATATTGTAGAACTCCCATTGGTAATAATATCTATTAATACTGTACCCCCCCCCCGCTTTTTTTGTGATTTTATGTGCAACGTAATCTATTCAGGATTTTTAGTTTAATACGTCTTTGTCATCCGCGAGTGTGAGCGAAGCAAGCATGATCCATCAATTCTTGCACCGTAAAATTATGATACAAAAAAACGCCTAATTAATAAATTAGGCGTTTTTCTATGGATTAATTATGCCGACTGGGGGATTCGAACCCTCGACCTACGGTTTACGATACCGTTGCTCTACCAACTGAGCTAAGTCGGCATATGAACTCCGAATGTCGGGCTCGAACCGACGACAACACGATTAACAGTCGTGTGCTCTACCAACTGAGCTAATTCGGAATAATACAAGCATTGCGACGTCCTATCCTCGCAGGAAGCGATCCTCCAACTACTTTCGGCGCTACTGAGCTTAACTTCTGTGTTCGGTATGGGAACAGGTGTGACCTCAGTGCCATCATCACAACACG
>JAITQG010000018.1 GCA_031289015.1 Lactobacillaceae bacterium | reverse complement strand
GTTCACTCAGGGTTAATTTTGAAAGTATGTGTTAGAAGTTGTGCAGGTGAAGTTTTCGGGCAGGAACGGAGTGGAGGCCAGGATTTTTGGTTGTTGGGGGAAATGGTGGAGCATTGCTGTCATAGTAGGGGAATCAGCGAGGTAGGAGCACTAGCGCGGTCTTAGGGAGTTGGTTTTGCGCTTGCGCAAGGCCGAATCCCTTAGACTAGCAGGACTCTGTCGCCCCCTTCTATGTCAGCAATGCGGAGCCGTTTCCCCCAACAACCAAAAATCCTTCGCACCTGCAAGGGGCGAAAAAAACCGCTAAACTAAAATGAGAAGCCACAAATAAATAACACAACCACCCTCATTTTTCTAATTAATTCATAATAAAAACATTGACAAGTACCCCCGCTTTGATACACTATACGTAGTAGTTTTTACGCTATTAAACACATATCTTAGGAGATTTTATATGAATAAATGGATTAAATCAGCCGCTGTACTGTCATCAGCGCTTATCTTGGGCTCAGCTGCTGCCCCAGCAATTAACGTGTCAGCTGCCAAGTACAAGACAATCAACTGGACAGAAGTTTCAGACTTGACAACGATGGATTCATCAAAGGCAACTGACTCAGTTACTTTTGATTCATTGTTGGCTACTAATGAAATGTTGTACCGTAACGATAAGAACGGTAAGCCTACGTTGGCTGCTGCTAAGTCTGTTAAGAAGTCTGCAGATGGTTTGACATATACTTTCACGTTGCGCAAAAACTTGAAGTGGTCAAATGGTGAAGCTTTGACTGCTAAGGATTTCGTTTATGGTTGGCAACGGACAAATGATCCTAAGACTGCATCTGAATACGCTTATTTGTATGAAGGGATTAAGAATGCCGATAAGATTCAAGCCGGTGAAATCACGGATTTGAATGAATTGGGCATCAAAGCCACTGATGATTACACATTGGTAGTTACTTTGGACCAACCAGTTCCGCAATTGGTATCTGAATTGACAATGGCTACATTTGCACCGCAAAACAAAAAGTTCGTTGAAGCTGCTGGTTCTAAGTATGGAACAGCTGCTAAGTACGTACTTTCATCAGGACCTTATGTCTTGAAGGGTTGGACTGGTTCAAACAGCAAGTATACTTTGCAAAAGAACACTAAGTATTGGGACAAGAAATCTGTGAAGACCAACAAGGTTTCAATTCAAACGGTTAAAGACCAAAATACTGGCTACAACTTGTTTAAGTCAGGTGATGTTGACTTTACAACTTTGTCACCAGCACAAGTGAAGGCTTCAAAGAACAGCAAGGATTACTATACTGTTAAGCAAGCTTGGACAAAGTATCTTGAAGTTAACCAAGAACAAGCTTTGTTTAAGAACTTGAAGGTGCGTCAAGCCATTTCTTATGCAATTAACCGTAAGCAATTGGCTAACAACATCTTGACTGGGGCCGCTACACCAGCTTCAACTTTGACACCAAAGGGACTTGTCAAAGATCCAAACACTGGTAAGGACTTCGCTACTGAAGCTGACACTGGGTTGATCAAGTACAATGCTAAGAAGGCTAAGAAGTTGTGGGCCGAAGCTAAGAAGGAACTTGGTAAGACTTCATTTAAGACTGAAATCTTGACTGATGATGCCGATGACACTAAGCGGACAGCACAATTTATCCAATCACAATTGGAAAAGAATTTGAAGGGCTTGGAAGTTACCATCAAAGCGGTGCCAAAGAAGCAACGTTTGGCTTTGGGAACTGAACACAAGTTTGACATTATCTGCTCTGGTTGGGGTGGAGATTTCCAAGATCCAATCACGTTCTTGGATTTGTTCACAACTGGTAAGTCATTTAACCGTGGTCAATGGAGTTCAGCTGCCTACGATAAGGCGATCGAAGCTTCAAAGACAACTGATGCTAACAACCCTAAAAAGCGTTACGATGATTTCTTGACGGCTGAAAAGGTTTTGGCTAAGGATATGGGAATTATTCCTACGACTTATGCATCTACTGCGTCATTGTTCCGTTCAAAGATTAAGGGCATGGTGTTTAACATGACTGGAGCACAATACGACTGGAAGACTGCTTACAAGAAGTAATTTTTAAGTAAATTCCATAAAGGAGTTGGCCAACATGGCAACTTCTTTTTTTGATGCGTAAAATTGTATAAAATGATTTTTATGCAGTTTGTCAAAAAAAGTTGCATAAAATTACAGTTAGTCATATAATCAATAACATTGAATAGGAATGTGTGCGCGTGAATGCGTAGGAGTAGGAGTAGTTAATTATGGGAAAGAAAATTGGTGTTATCTTAATGACGACACTGTTGATGTTGTCAACAGTTGTTGGGTTGTTTGGGTTGACAGACACGGCTAGTGCGGCAGCTAAGACCGATCCAACCTGGGAAAAAATTAAAAAAAGCGGGACCTTAGTGGTTGGAACTTCAGCTGATTATGCCCCGTATGAATTTCATACAACCGTCAATAACAAAGATGAAATTGTCGGGTTTGATATGGCGATGGCAAAAGAGATCGCTAAGCAACTGGGTGTTAAATTAAAGATTGTTGACATGAGTTTTGATGCTTTGTTGGGATCTGTGACGACTGGTAAAGTTGACATGGTTATTGCCGGGATGTCTGATACTGAAGAGCGGGAACAAGAAGTTGATTTTTCAACTTCTTATTTCAACGACGCCAATGTGATGTTGGTTAAGAAGAATCAGCTCAATCAATTAAAAACAGTCAAGGACTTTAAGGGCAAGAAAATTGCGGCTCAAGTGGCCTCAACACAATATGAGGCTGGGGAGACTGGTTTTCCTAAGTCAACTATTGTCGCTTTAAAGAAGATTACCGATGAAGCAACCCAAGTCTCACAAGATAAAGTTGCGGGGGCCATCGTGGCTTCAACTACGGCTGATTCATATGTGATGCAAAGCAAGCAATTTGCCATTTCACCAATTAAGATTCCAAATAATACTAAGGGTTCAGCAATTGCTATGCCTAAGAATTCACCTGTTTTGAAGAGCAAGGTGAATAAGATTATCAAAGAAAATGTCTTAGGCGCACCAATGAAGAAGTGGAAAGCCGAAGCCATCAAGACGATGACTAAGAAAGAAAGCTTCTTTGACAAGTACTGGCCTTATTTCGTTAAGGGAACGTATTTCACGCTTGGGTTGGCCGTCATTGGAGTCTTCTTTGGAGTCGTCTTAGGGACTTTGATCGCCTTGATGAAGATTTCAAATGTCTGGGTCTTAAAGGCGCTTGCCAATGTCTATATTGAATTCGTCCGTGGTACGCCATTGTTGATTCAAGTCTTTATTGTGTTCTTTGGGACGCAAATCATCGGGTTGAACGTTGCTGGCTTTGTCGCTGGGGCCACAGCCATGTCTTTGAACTCGGCTGCATATGTGGCTGAAATTATTCGGTCTGGAATCAATTCAATTTCAAATGGGCAAACTGAAGCAGCCCGTTCATTAGGTTTGTCAAAAAAGCAAGCGATGCGCTATGTGGTTTTGCCACAAGCCGTCAAGAATATCTTGCCAGCGTTGGGCAATGAATTTATCACGGTCATCAAAGAAGGTTCAGTTGTTTCAGTAATCGGAGTTGGTGAATTGACGTTCCAAACTTCATTGGTCCAAGGTGTGTCATTTAAGCCTTTCACCCCATTGATGATAACTGCTTTAATTTACTTCATTTTGACATTTACATTAAGCCGTTTGTTGGGCTTGGCTGAACGGCGGATGGCCAAGTCGAATTAAGGTATAGGCCCGCTGAATTAGGCACGGTATTAACTATTTAGCTAAATTTAGTTAAATACATTAAGTATTTTAGATAACAGTTACAATAATGGTAAATAACGGGTATAATATGATTATAGTTTGTGTTTCTAGCAGGATTTATCTAAAATACGTAATTATATGGTGAAACAGCCGAATTAATATTGAATAATACCGGTGTTTTACTGTAAAATTAAGTATAATATTAAATATATGTGATAGAAATTATTAAATAATTCAGAGGGTAGTATATAATGAAAATTTTGATGGTCGAAGATAATACGTCAGTCTCAGAAATGATGGGTATGTTCTTCAAAAAAGAAGGTTGGGATGCAGTTTACGTAAATGATGGTAATGATGCTGTTACTACGTTTAATGAATCTCCTGAAACATGGGACTTGGTAATTCTTGATTTGAACTTGCCAGGTTTGGATGGAATGCAAGTTGCCGTTAAAATCCGTGAAGAATCATCAAATGTGCCGATCATTATGTTGACGGCGCGTGATTCAGAATCTGATCAAGTTTTGGGCTTAGAAATGGGTGCCGACGATTACGTTACTAAGCCATTCTCACCAATTACTTTGATTGCCCGCATCAAGGCTTTGCACCGTCGTGCTGAAGTTAGTGGTTCAAGTACAACTGCGCAACCAGCCCACGAAGAATTTGATGTCATCACACGGACATTCAAGTTGAACTCATCAACGCGTGAAGCGTATTTGAATGGTAAGTTGATTCAAGACTTGACACCAAAGGAATTTGATTTGTTGCGGGCCTTGGCTAAGAAGCAACGCCAAGTCTTCTCACGTGAGCAACTTTTGCAATTGGTTTGGGATTACGAGTATTTCGGTGACGAACGTACAGTTGATGCCCATGTCAAGAAGTTGCGTCAAAAAATTGAAAAAGTTGGCCCTCAAGTTATCCAAACTGTTTGGGGTGTTGGCTACAAGTTCGACGATTCAAATGTCGAAGTCGACGCAGCAGAAAATTAAATCTTGATAAACGGGTTACTTGTGAATAGTCAGCCCGTTTATTTTTTACCTCATGTACACACATGAAATTTCAAAAACAGTTTAGGTTATAGCTTATGAAACTTATGTATCAACAGATGCTGGCATTCTTCACCGTCATTATGGCGACCTTGTTGATTGTTGGAATCTTATTTACTCAATTTACAACCCGGATGATCGAAAAGGATACGTATAAGCAGTTGAACCGCTTTTCCGTGGCTGTAGCTGAAGAGGCGTTACGGTTTAAAGCTGGTAGCGGGGACTTTGCGTATTTTGATACGAAGGGCCTCGATACGGATGCGGCCTTGTTGGAGCAACAAAACATTTCCTTTACGATGTTTGATAGTCATAAGCACCGCGTCTATCCAACTTCGACCGCGTCTTTGATGGCTGATATCACTGCCAAGCAATGGACGCAATTGAAAAAGCATAAAATTGTCCATACGCGGACCAATAACGTCGATCCAGCCGATGCAGCCTCGAATACGATGGGCGTCATGAAGCCGTTTTTTGACAATAAAAACAAGCTGATTGCAGTCGTGGTTGCACGTTCGAACATCTCGATGGTTGATGATAATTTGGATATGTTACGCAAGAACTTGTTGATTGCCTTTTTGGTTGCGGTTATCGTGGCGGTCATGTTGAGTTTCATCGTGTCCCAATTGATTGTTAACCGTTTACGACTAATCCAATTGGTGACTAAGCGGGTGGCTTCAGGGGATTATACTGTTGAAGTTGATATGAACAGTCACGATGAAATTGGAACCTTGGCCATGGACGTTAATTCTATGACGAATGCCTTGGCTGCCCAAGAAGCTGAAATCAAAGAACAAGAAGAACGTCGGAAAGAATTCATGGCCAATGCGAGCCATGAAATGCGGACGCCATTGACGACGATTTCAGGCATTATCGAAGGGCTGCAATATGATGTGATTCCTGAAGAAGACAAGATGCACTCATATGACATGATTAAAAATGAGGCGGATCGTTTAGCCCGGTTAGTTAAAGATAACTTGGACTACGAACGGTTGCGCCAAAATAAGGTGGTCTTGAAGAAAACGACCTTTGACATGGTTCCAGTCATCGATAATTTGGTTGAGCAATTGGGCGGTAAAGCCGAAATGGCCAATGACACATTTGTGTTTGATGATACGCATGAAGTTATGGTTAATGCTGATCGCGATCGCTTTATTCAAATTGTGTTCAACATCATCAATAATGCGATTCAGTTTACTAACAAGGGAACCATCACCATTAAGAGTTGGCGTGAAGATAATGTTGCTGCGTTTAGCATTTCTGATACCGGGATGGGGATGACAGAAGAGCAAGTTTCTAAAATTTGGGAACGTTACTACAAGGCTGACCCTTCACGGACGCAAAAGGGTGAATCAGGGCTAGGCATGGCCATCATTCGCCAGTTAATCGAAGTGCATGATGGAACGATTGACGTCATTTCAAAATATGGCAAGGGCACAACCTTTACTGTGCGGATCCCAGATGAACAAAAACAACTTTAATTAAGCGCGTTAACAACTAGGACTAAGTCAAACATTTGGTTTGACTAGTCCTTTTTGGGTTGTGAAAACGTTTTCACGATGATACACTTATTTTTGGTAAATTTGTTTCACAAGTTTAAGTAGGGGTGAAAAGATGTCAATATTAATTGCACTAATTCCAGCAATTGCGTGGGGATCATCAGGCATTGTTACAAATAAAATGGGTGGTTCAGCTGGCCAAGGAACTTTAGGTATGACGTTTGGAGCCTTGATTTTTGGCTTGGGGACGATGCTGTTTTACGTGATTCCAACTGCCGGGCTGAGTTTTGCCTTGGATAGACGCATTTGGGTTGTGGGCTTCGTATCAGGTTTGTTTTGGGCTGTGGGGACAGCTGGCCAATTCGTGGGCTTTAAAAAACTAGGTGTGTCAGTGGGAAATCCCCTCTCAACAGCTGGTCAAATCGTGACGAATGCCTTGATGGCGGCGGCAGTTTTGGGTGAATGGACGACAGGAAAAATGTGGCTATTTGGTTCATTAGCCATCTTAGCAGTGATGGTGGGAGCGGTATTGACGGCTTTACCAGATTCAAAATCAGATGTTAGAGAGCTAAACCCAGAATACAACTTGAAAACTGGGTTGTTGGCGGTCGCCATTTCAACGGCTGGCTTCATGATGTATTTTGTCTTCCCTAATTTGTTAGCTAAAGTGGGCTATATTTCAGCGGTAATCAAAGCGGCACCGCACGATACGGGACTGTATTACATGACTTCTATCGTGGGTCCGCAATCGATTGGCCAAGTCTTAGGGGCGCTAATTATCGTGGTTTTCTTTATGAAAGAACGCAAAACCATGTTCCAAGCTGCAACCTGGCGCAATATCGTGACTGGTTTAGTTTGGGCAACCGGAAATATTTTCATGTTCATTTCAGCTGCTAATCCAGCCATTGGTCAAGCAGTGGCGGCTACATTGTCACAAATGGGAATTATCGTCGGAACCTTTGGTGGGATTTATATCTTAGGTGAGAAAAAGACGAACCGGCAAATGGTTTTCATTGTGATTGGAGCGGTACTGGTCTTACTAGGCGGCATATTAATTGCCGAACTCAAAAATATTTAAAGTATTTGCGCCAACCCAATTTGGGTGGGTGCTTTTTTAATGTTGATGTAATATAAAAGCCATTTATGAAAGCGCTATCGTGATAAAATAGAGGGGTACATAAAAAATTTTATTAGGAGCTTTATTATGACAGTTACAGTGACTGATTTGGGGACAACACCAGCAGGTGAAATGATTAAGCACGTATTGATTGAAAATGCCAATGGCCATAAGTTAGGCTTGGTTTCTTGGGGTGCTTCATGGCAAGCCTTGCAAACTAAAACCGGAACTGACTTAGTTTTGGGGTTTGATACCGTTGAAGAATACTTAGATAACATCTACTACATTGGAAATGCGGTTGGCCGGACAGCTGGGCGGATTGACGGTGCTAGTTTCGAATTGAATGGTAAGACATATCACTTGAATGCCAATGAAGGCGAGAATGCCTTACATGGGGGCGAAAACAATTTCTCACACAAAAATTGGGCGATCGACAATATTGATGAAGCTAATAACGCTGTGACGTTTGCGCTTAGCATGATGCAAACTGAAGACAACTTCCCTGGCACGATGCAAGTAACTTTGCAATATACATTTACTAACGATGATGCGGTGCGCTTGGACTTTAAAGCCACATCTGATGAGGAAACTTTGTTCAATCCAACATCACATGTCTACTTTAACCTCGCCGGCCGTGGTGAAGATGCACGTGAGTTAGAATTACAACTTAAGTCACCACGCCACATGGAGTTTAGAGCTGACAGCATTCCAACGGGGAATTTGTTGGCAACGACGGGCACACCATTTGACTTCCAAACAGCCACTAAGATTGGGGAGAACATTGCCAAGTTACCAACCGATGCCTTTGATGCCAAATTTGATGATGCGTTTGAATTGGTTTACGAACCAGGCACACCATCAGCTATTTTGACTGATCCAAAGTCAGGCCGCGCCGTTGAGATGACCACTGATCGGAATGCTGTCATCTTCTTTATCACTAACCCTGATTTGGTACACCATGCCGATGATGAAGCGGGTTACTTAGTTGACCATCCATTTAATGGCGTGGCGTTAGAAGCTCAAACGTTGTCAGATTCAATTCATCATCCAGAATTTGGCGATATCATTTTGCCCGCTGGGGTTGAAAAGCATTACACAACAACTTACGCATTTAAGAACATCTAAACGTTTTCCTTTTTTTAAATTGGAGTATGTTGTATGATTGGACTATACCAATATTTATAGGAGGATTTTCATGACTACGTTGAAATTTGATACAAGTAAATTGGCACCTTTTGTGGGTGAGCAAGAATTATCGATGCTCCAACCCTTGGTAACCGTGGCAGATCAAATGCTACGTGAAGGCACTGGTGTCGGTGCTGAATATACTGATTGGGTAAAACTGCCGACTGAATATGACCAAACTGAATTTAGTCGGATTCAAGCGGCTGCTAAAAAGATTCAAAGTGATTCAAAAGTTTTGGTCGTTGTAGGAATCGGGGGCTCATACCTTGGTGCCCGCGCGGCTACTGATTTTTTGAGTGATTATTTCAACAACTATTATGGGGATGACCAACGGGACTTCCCACAAATTTTGTTTGTTGGTAATAATATCTCAGGCCAATATTTGAATTCAGCGTTGAAGTTGATCGGCGACCGCGATTTCTCAGTGAATGTGATTTCTAAGTCAGGTACAACGACTGAACCAGCTATCGCATTCCGGGTCTTTAAGCAAAAACTAGAAGCTAAATATGGTGTGGATGAAGCTCGCAAGCGGATTTATGCCACGACTGATGCCGCTAAGGGTGCTTTGAAGACGTTGGCTGATGCAGAAGGTTACGAAGAGTTTGTTGTCCCTGATGGTGTCGGTGGTCGGTTCTCAGTATTGACTGCGGTTGGGCTCTTACCAATCGCCGTTGCGGGGCATGATATCGCGCAGTTAATGGCTGGGGCGGCAGATGCCCAAGCAGCGTATGCCGATGCGGATTTGACTAAGAATGATGCCTATAAGTATGCAGCTTATCGTAACGTTTTGTATCGTAAGGGCTATGTCACTGAATTGTTGATCAATTACGAACCAACTTTGGTGCAATTTGGTGAATGGTGGAAGCAATTACAAGGCGAATCAGAAGGTAAAGACAATAAGGGGATTTTCCCAGCCACTGGGAACTTCTCAACTGATTTACATTCATTTGGGCAATATATCCAAGATGGCCGGCGTAATCTATTCGAGACCCTACTGCGAGTGGAAGAACCAGTTACAGATGTCGTAATTCCGGAAATGGATGCCGATGATGGCTTGGGTTACTTGCAAGGTGAAACCATGAGTTACGTTAACAAGAAGGCTTCAGATGGAACTTTGTTGGCGCACATGGATGGTGGTGTACCAAATATGGTCATTGATTTAGCTAAGCAAGATGAATACCATTTGGGCTATGTCATTTATTTCTTTGAAATTGCCGTGGCGATCTCAGGCTATCTCAATGGGATTAATCCATTTGATCAACCAGGGGTCGAAGCTTATAAGAAGAATATGTTTGGGTTGTTAGGTAAGCCAGGGTTTGAAGAACTGACGGCTGAATTAACAGCACGCTTGTAAACAGAACTGTAAAAAACTAGTTTGGCGGTAAAAATGCGTTTAAAACTAGTTTTTTCTTTTGATTTCTGATAGTATTGATAGGTAATAAACAGATTTCTATATAATTTAGGAGAATTAAAATCATGGCAATTGGCATGAACGATTTAAAGACTGGTTTGACGATTGAATATAACAACAGCATCTGGCGCGTTTTGGAATTCCAACACGTTAAGCCTGGTAAGGGTGCCGCCTTTGTACGTTCAAAGTTGAAGAACTTGCGTAGTGGGGCCGTTAACGAAGTGACTTTCCGACCTGGTGATAAGTTTGAACAAGCGAACATTGAAACTTCAGAAATGCAATATTCATATGCAGACGGTGATGATCGCGTCTTCATGAATATGGAAACATACGACCAAATTGCAATTCCAGTTGATAAGATTACTGACGAAATGCGCTTCTTACTAGAAGGTGCTGAAGTTAAGGTGACTTATTATGGTTCTGAATTGCTGGGCATTGAAGTACCAAAGACTGTTACTTTGACGGTGACTGAAACGCAACCTGGAATTAAGGGTGCAACTGCCAATGGTGGTGGTAAGCCCGCAACGATGGAGACTGGTGTGGTAGTTACTGTGCCGGACTTCGTTAACGCTGGTGATAAGTTGATTATCAACACTGATAATGGTGGAACTTATTCAGCCCGTGCATAACAATTAAGCGCCGACCGATTGCCGGCCGGCGCTTTGTTTGACCCAAGCGATCCAATGAAGGAGAGTAACATGGCAGAAGAAACAATCTTGCTAGCAAATCAAAGTGATGTTGATGGGGAAACTCGGGCAAATACCCGCGTCTTGGAAATCATCGCAGGTTTGGCAGCTGAAGAAGTAGCTGGGGTTGCTCGGCTACATGGTTCGATTAGTGAACGCGCTAAAGAAGCTTTTGGGCGGCGTGTGCATGACAAGGGTGTTAAATTACACCAAACTGAAGCTGGCCTAGATGTCGAAGTCTTCGTTGATTTGAACTATGGGGTAAGCTTGCCCAAAGTCGCGACTGAAATTCAAGCACATGTCGCCGCCCAAGTTGCGGCCATGACTGAATTACATGTTAACCTAGTCAATGTCCACGTTGCTGGCATCGTCTCACTCAAGCCAACCTCAGCCGTTGATCCGAATAATTTATTTGGTGAAAAGGCTGGTAAGGCCGCCAAAGCCGACAAAACAGCTAGTAGTGAGCAAGCAACAGAAACTGAGGAGCTATAATGGCAACTTTGAATCGACATCAATTACGCCAAGCCGCCTTGCAATCAATGTTTAGTCTGGGGATGAATTCCGATGCTAAAATTGAAGTGGTGGTTGAACAAGTCCTCGCCGGTGACCCAGAAATTCAATGGGATGGCGAGTTACCCAGTGAACTGATTGAATTAATTCAAGCGGTTACGGCCCACATTGATGAATTTGATCTCTTGATTGCTAACAATCTAGCCACGGGGTGGACCCTGGATCGGCTGAATTTGTTAGATGTAGTAATTATTCGTCTCGCTTTATATGAAGCTAAGTATGGTGATGTGCCAGTTAAGGTAGCGGTCGATGAAGCCGTTAACTTGGCCAAGGACTTCTCAGATGATAAGTCTGGTAAGTTTGTCAACGGAATCCTCTCAAAAGTCTTGACGTTTGAGTAAGGAACTAGTATAGTTATTATTTGTTAAAGAAATTAAGTAATGGCAGCCCGCCATTCACCTTGGAGGATTAGTTCTCCGGGTAAATCAGTTTTTCATTTAAAGATGATGAATGGCGGGTTATCGTAATTGTGCGATAATCCGCTTTTATTTGTTCTAAAGTTTTATGGAGGTTAGTGCTATAGCAAACGCTCGTCAACCACAACAGCAACAAGATTTGATTAATGACCGAATTCACGCTCGTGAACTTCGCTTGATTACAGACGATGGCGATCAAGGCGTAATGTCTACTGCAGACGCGCAAAAGATTGCTGATGAAGCCGAAATGGATTTGGTATTGGTGCAAGCCACTGCCAAACCACCAGTTGCCAAAATCATGGATTACGGCAAATTCAAGTTTGATGCTCAAAAGAAGCAACGTGAACAACGCAAGAATCAAAAGATCGTCAGCATTAAGGAAGTTCGCTTGAGTCCTACCATTGATGACAATGACTTTAATACCAAGAAAACCGCTGCAATCAAGTTTTTGCAAAAGGGTAATAAAGTTAAAGTTTCAATTCGTTTCCGTGGGCGTGCAATCACGCACAAGGAAATTGGACGTTCAGTGATGGACCGATTTGCCACTGACTTGGAGGAGATCGCAAAGGTCGAATCTCGAGCAAAGATGGAGGGACGTAGTATGTTCATGGTACTCGCCCCTAAGGAAACTAAGTAAATTAAACCATTTGGAGGATATTCTCATGCCTAAGTTTAAGACACACCGTGCGTCAGCCAAGCGTTTCAAGAAGACTGCTAACGGTGGATTGAAGTCAGGTAACGCATTTACGTCACACCGTTTCCACGGTAAGACTAAGAAGCAACGTCGTCAATTGCGTGGAACTTCAATGATGAACCACACAACTTTGAAGACTTACACTCATTTGTTGACTAACATCTAATTTTAAAATTAGTAGTCTACGTTGAATAATTAGGAAAATTATCGGAGGAAATTACCCATGCGAGTTAAGGGTGGAACAGTTACGCGTGCACGTCGTAAGAAGATGATTAAGTTGGCCAAGGGTTACCGTGGCCAACGTCATATTAACTATAAGGTTGCCAAGCAACAAGTTTGGAAGGGTTGGGTTTACGCATTCCGTGACCGTAAGACTACCAAGCGTAACTTCCGTAAGTTGTGGATTGCCCGTATTAACGCGGCAGCCCGCATGAACGGATTGTCATATTCACGCTTCATGAACGGCTTGACTTTGATCGGATCAAAGTTGAACCGTAAGATGTTGGCTGATTTGGCAGTTACTGATTCAGCTGCGTTTGCTGCTTTGGCAGATGCTGCTAAGAAGGCATTGGATGACAACGGTCAAGTATATCGTGAAGCAACTCCAGCAACTTTGGAAACTTCTATCGAAATCAAGACAGCTGCTCCTAAGGCTGAAAAGGCTGCACCAGCGCCTAAGCAAGCAGCTGCAAAGGCTGAAGCTACTGAAGCTGTTGCTAAGCCTACTGACAAGAACACTGTTGCTGATATCAAGGCTTATTTGGATGCGCAAGGCACTGAATATGCTGCTTCAGCAAAGAAGGCTGACTTGTTGGCTTTGGTTTAATTAAGATAAATTAGAAGATCGAGTTGAAAGATTACTCGGTCTTTTTTTTGTGGCCTAAAATATAAAATAGCCGAAAATTAACGCCACGGTTAAATACGGCACAAATGGAATGGGTTGACTACGCTGGTTTTTGCAAACAGCCATTTTAACTAAGACCAACCCACTAGCTAAAGTTAACCAAATTAACCAATTCGTGAGTGAGGTATACAAAAGGACTAAAAAGATAATATCTAGATCGCCATTGCCAATTTTGGGTTCCTTGGTATTCAGACTCAAAAGCAAAACATAGATGCCGATAATTAAGGCCAACCAGCCATTTGCTAAAAAGAAGGGAGCAACCCAAAAACACGGTATTAAAAGATAGGATGCAATTTGTTGGCGAATTAAATCTTGAATACTTAACCAGACTAAGATGATAATGATTACTAATAACATGTAAGGCCCTCCATTAAAGAAGATGCCAGTAAAGGGGCAAAGTGTTGAAAATGACACGCCCGGAATTGTTTGCAAATCAAAGACCGTTAAAACGGCATTAATTTGCATAAAAGGGTTGCATCAAAGTTAGGAAGATGATAGTATATTCTTTGTGCTTAAAAACAGTTGGTGTCCGCGTTAGTTCGCGAGACGTGCTGAACTGACATTGGCAAGCCGCTAAATCAGCTGCAATCTCTGGCTTATTAAACGATACGCCCGGAGTTGTGGACTATAATTAACTAAACTGAAAGGGGACTCTTAGACATGCCTACAATTAACCAATTGGTTCGTAAGCCTCGTAAGTCAAAGAGCACGAAGTCAACTGCACCTGCATTGAACTTCGGATACAACTCACAAGCAAAGAAGCAAACAAATGCTCCTGCGCCTCAAAAGCGTGGGGTCGCTACTCGTGTCGGAACAATGACACCTAAGAAGCCTAACTCAGCTTTGCGTAAGTACGCCCGTGTGCGTTTGTCAAATCTTATCGAAGTTACGGCATATATTCCTGGTATCGGTCACAACCTTCAAGAACACTCAGTTGTCTTGATTCGTGGTGGACGTGTTAAGGATTTGCCTGGGGTTCGTTACCACATTATTCGTGGAGCCTTGGACACTGCCGGTGTTGATGGTCGTATGCAAAGCCGTTCTAAGTACGGTGCAAAGCGTCCAAAGAAGAAGTAATTAAGGGAGGACATATAAAATGCCACGTAAGGGTTATACTAAGCAGGCTGAAGTTCTGCCTGATCCAATTTACAACTCAAAGCTTGTTTCACGTTTGATTAACCGTATCATGCAAGACGGTAAGCGCGGAACTGCTTCAACTATTTTGTACAATGCGTTTGATCGCATTAAAGAAGCTACTGGTCAAGAACCATTGGCCGTCTTCGAAGAGGCTATGAATAACATCATGCCTGTCTTGGAAGTTAAGGCTCGCCGTGTCGGTGGTTCTAACTACCAAGTTCCTGTCGAAGTTATCCCAGCTCGTCGTGTGACGTTGGGACTTCGTTGGTTGGTGTCTTACTCACGTTTGCGTGGGGAACACACAATGGACGAACGTTTGGCTAAGGAAATTATGGATGCTGCCAACAATACTGGCGCAGCTGTAAAGAAGCGTGAAGATACGCATAAGATGGCTGAAGCCAACCGTGCCTTTGCGCACTACCGCTGGTAATCAGCAGAGTGGCTACACCATTTTTGGTTGTAGTCACTTTTCTTTATTTGCGGTATAATTTTAACTAAGCGGTCTGTTTTTGACCGAATATAATCAAGGAGAATTTTTCACAATGGCTAACAAGCGTGAATACCCATTGAACCGTACTCGTAATATCGGTATCATGGCCCACATCGATGCTGGTAAGACAACTACAACTGAACGTATTTTGTACTACACTGGTAAGATCCACAAGATTGGTGAAACTCATGATGGAGCTTCACAAATGGACTTCATGGACCAAGAAAAGGAACGTGGAATCACGATCCAATCTGCGGCCACTACTGCTGTTTGGCGTGGCTTCCACGACCAATATGCTAAGGCCCCATTCCGTGTTAATATCATTGACACCCCTGGTCACGTGGACTTCACTATCGAAGTTGAACGTTCATTACGTGTTTTGGACGGAGCCGTTGCGGTTTTGGACGGAGCTGCTGGGGTTGAACCACAAACTGAAACTGTTTGGCGTCAAGCTGAGACATACGAAGTACCTCGTATTGTCTTTGTTAACAAGATGGACAAGATGGGTGCTGACTTCCAAATGTCAGTTGACTCAATCAAGTCTCGTTTGGGTGCCAATGCTAAGGCTATTCAATGGCCAATTGGTGCCGAAGATGATTTCGAAGCCATCATTGATATCGTAACTAAGGAAGCTTTGTACCCAGTCGATGAATTGGGTGAAAAGTGGGAACCTCGTGAGATCCCTGCCGATTACGTACAATTGGTCGAAGATAAGTACAATGAATTGGTTGAAGCCGTTGCTGATGTTGACGACGATATCATGGAAAAGTACTTGGGCGGAGAAGAAATTTCTGAAGCTGATTTGAAGGCTGCCATCCGTCGTGCCACGATGTCATTGCAATTTTACCCAGTGCTTGCAGGTTCTGCCTACAAGGATAAGGGTGTGCAAATGATGTTGGACGCCGTTGTTGATTACTTGCCATCACCATTGGACGTTAAGCCTTATATCGCTAACGATCCTGATACTGATGAAGAAATCGACTTGATGGCTGACGATGAGAAGCCTTTCGCAGCCTTGGCCTTTAAGGTTATGACTGATCCATTCGTTGGACGTTTGACATTTATGCGTGTTTACACTGGTACTTTGGAAGCTGGTTCATACATCTTGAACACTTCAAAGGGCAAGCGCGAACGTGTTGGTCGTTTGCTACAAATGCACGCGACTAACCGGACTGAAATTGATGAAGTTTTCTCAGGTGATATCGCGGCCGCTATCGGTTTGAAGGATACTACTACTGGAGATTCATTGACTGATGTTGATCACCCATTGATTTTGGAGTCTATGGAATTCCCTGAGCCAGTTATCCAATTGGCCATCGAACCTAAGACAAAGGCTGACCAAGACAAGATGTCAAACGCCTTGCAAAAGTTGGCTGAAGAAGATCCTTCATTCCGTGCAGAAACTAACCCAGAAACTGGTGATACTTTGATTTCTGGAATGGGTGAATTGCACTTGGATATCATCGTTGACCGTATGAAGCGTGAATTCAACGTTGAAGCTAACGTTGGAGCTCCTCAAGTTGCCTATCGTGAAGCATTTACTAAGACTGTTGAAGCGCGTGGATACTTCAAGCGTCAATCAGGTGGTAAGGGACAATACGGTGACGTTTGGATCGAATTCTCACCTAATGAAGAGGGTGAAGGATTTGCCTTTGAAGACGCTATCGTTGGTGGAGTTGTGCCACGTGAATATATTCCTTCAGTTGAAGCTGGTTTGAAGGCATCAATGAATAACGGTCCTTTGGCCGGATTCCCATTGGTTGACTTGAAGGCCAAGTTGTATGATGGATCATATCACGATGTCGACTCATCTGAAGCTGCCTTTAAGATTGCTGCTTCATTGGCTTTGCGTGAAGCTGCTAAGACTGCTGGTGCCGTGATCTTGGAACCAGTTATGAAGGTTGATATCGTTGTGCCTGAAGATAATTTGGGTGACGTTATGGGCCACATCTCAGCTCGTCGTGGATTGATTGAAGGTCAAGAACAACGTGGAACAGCATTGATGGTCCATGGTAAGGTTCCTTTGGCTGAAATGTTTGGATATGCAACAACTTTGCGTTCATCAACGCAAGGCCGTGGAACGTTCCAAATGGCATTTGATCACTATGAAGCTGTGCCTAAGAATGTGCAAGAAGAAATCGTTAAGAAGTATGGTAAGTCAGACGACTAATCAGCTACTTAATTAAGTGAAAGCGACCTGCTCGAATATCGAGTGGGTCGCTTTTTTTGTCCAACAATCGGTATGGTGCTCATTAAATCATAAATTTGTCTGAATTCCGGCTGGATATAACTGGATATAACTGATAAATTAACAAATTCTATTTGTACAATTAAAGTAAAATAACATAATTAGGTGTATACAAGGGTGATACATATGAAAATACATAAAAAGGCATTGCGCGCCATGCTGTTGGTGAGTGTGATTTTGGGCGGGATTTGTTGTCCGCTAGCAAACTTGGTAATCCCAGGCATACAACAAATTGCGCATGCAGCGACTGGTGATGCGACGTGGGATTATAATTCAGAGTCAAAAACTTTAAAAGTGTATTCTGGCAACTTACCAGTTAGTTTTAAGAACGATCCGAATGTGAAACTGGCTGAGACAATTTATTTTGATGCAGGTTATTCTGGTCAAGACGTGGTTGCCCCAGCCGACTGTTATCGAATGTTTGCTTCGTGTTCTTATTTGAAAAACATCTATGGGTTGAATCGCTTTAATACATCACAAGTCACCACCATGGAAGACATGTTTAGAGGTAGTGGTCGGTTGGAAGCATTAGATCTGAATTCTTGGGATGTTTCGCATGTTAACAACATGTATGGGATGTTTTTTGGATGCACTGGGCTGACCACTTTAGGTATCAATACTTGGAATACTACTCTTGTCACTACCATGGAAAGTATGTTTTATGATTGTCGTAGCTTAAGTTCATTGGATCTCAGTACGTGGAACGTGGCTAAAGTAGACAACATGTACCTGATGTTTTCGAGCTGTAGGAGTTTGACCAGTTTAAATCTAGCCAACTGGAATACCGCTAAAGTCGGTGATATGAATGGTATGTTTGCTAATACGAACAGTTTGACGACATTGGATTTGAGTTCGTTTAATACAGCTAACGTTAGTAGTATGCGTGCGATGTTTAATGGCATGAATAATTTAACCAACCTGAATATTAGTTCGTTTAATACCGCGCAAGTAACAACTATGCAGGGCATGTTTAATGGTGATTCAAGTTTGACGCAACTAGATGTCAGCCACTTCAATACCGCCAACGTACTAAATATGGCATACATGTTTAGTGGCATGACAGGGCTGACAACTTTGGATTTAAGTAATTTTGCTTCCACAGAAGACAGTATTTTAACTGAAAATATGTTGCAAGGGATGACGTCCATGTGGAAACTTACATTAGGCCCCAATTATCTATTAGGCAGTGATGAAAATGGCGAGGCAGCGATTCCAGTGCCAGTGCTCGGGACAAACTATAATCACGGGATGTCAGTTAATTCGACGTTATGGTTAAAGAAGACCGGGGGGACGGATATTAATCCGACCGGGACAGAAGTTGCTGCTGAAGACATCAACAATGATCATCAATACGGTAGTACCGATACATATATCTGGCAAGGTGCATTAAGTACGACCGTGGAATACACGGTTGAACCCAGTTATACGATTACGATTCCCACCAGTATCTCCATTATTGATAATAATACAGCGGGGACGGGCGAAGTTAGCCTGGGTGCCAATCCTAAATTACCATTTAAAAAGCGCTTTATTCATGTTTCGGCCAGCTCGCCTGCTTGGAAATTAACGTTAGCAGAGGATGCGATTGGTGCTTCATATACTCTAAAAGCAAACGGTGGGGCAACAAACTTGTCAGCAGGGGCGACGCTTGATTTTGAAGCGAATGGGGAAATTGTTCCAACACCGATTGAAATCGCAGCTAAGTTAACTGATCCAACCCACAGTTTTAAATATGCCGGTTTGTATAAGGATATTGTTACGTTTAATATTCAAACCGCGGCTTCATAGTAACTAGCATAAAACACTTGAGTTGAGCGACTTAAGTGTTTTTAAATCCGCTATCATGTACGGTGCTCATAAAATCTTAAAATGTTCTGGGTTGGGGTCAGATATCAATCCAAAAATACGCAAACTCAAACGGTACAATGAAATTAAAATTAAGCTAAATATGTAAAAAATGAAGCAACAGAAAGGGTAACCAACATGAAAATACATAAAAAAGCCATTCGGGCCCTTGTTTTAATGAGTGTGGTATTGGGCGGTGTATTTTGCCCATTTGCCGGGGCGATTATCCCAGCCATGCAACAAGTTGCCCAAGCTGCCGAGGGGGATGCAGTCTGGGATTACAGTTCTGATGGCACAATTTTGAAGGTCTCTACTGGTAATTTACCAACCAGTTTTAAATATGATACTGGGTTAAGCGGGGTCGAAACAATTGAATTTGCGGGGGACGATTATGGTGGAAAAACTGTGTTGCCTGCTGATTCTAGTGGTATGTTTGCGGTGTGTTCTAATTTGAAAAGGATTGATGGGGAATACAACATTGACACTTCAAACGTCACAAATATGGCTGGCATGTTTGCAGGCTGTTCAAGTTTGACTACGTTGAACCTCGATGATGAGTGGGATGTATCGCATGTTACCAATATGTATGAGATGTTTGATAATTGTACGTCACTTACGCAGCTATATGTATCTGGGTGGAATACGTCCCAGGTTACCAACATGGAAAACATGTTTTATAACTGTCACAGTTTGAATGCGTTAGATTTACGTGCTTGGAATGTTAGTAACGTAGAGAATATGGGCTACATGTTTGCTTGGTGTGAGAACTTGACGGGGTTAGGTGTCGATAATTGGGATACTTCAAAAGTTACCAACATGAGTAATATGTTTAATGATGTCGAAAGGTTAACATATTTGAATGTCAGTAATTTTAATACGGCTGAAGTTACCGATATGAGTGAGATGTTTGCAGGCATGAGGAATGTCACCAGCCTAGATGTAAGTCATTTTAACACAGCCAAAGTTACCGAGATGGTGGCGATGTTTGAGGGTACTGAAAACTTGACGAGTTTGGATGTCAGTCATTTTAATACCGCCAATGTGCATGACATGGCGTATATGTTTAAAAATATGACAAAGCTAACTACTTTGGACCTGACAAATTTCGTTTCCAAGACCGATCAAGACCTAACCGATGCAATGTTTTATGGAATGACATCAATGTGGAAATTAATTTTGGGGCCGAATTTCAGGTTGGATGATAATCCAAACCTACCAGATCCAAGCATCGGGACCAACTATAATAATAGCTTTGAAGTGAATTCTACATTATGGCTACATAAGACTGGCGGGACTGATGCGAACCCCACTGGGAATGAATTTGCGGCAGAATATTTAGCTACTAATCATCAAGCCGGCGCGACTGATACATATATCTGGCAAGGGACAAATACGGGCACTACGGTTGGCTATTCGTTGCAACCTAGTTATACCATTACGATTCCAACCAGCATCGCCATTCCTACTGCAAATACGGCTGGAACTGGGTTTGTTACTTTGAGTGCTAATCCAAAATTGCCGTTTGATAATCGCTTTATCCATATTTTTGCCACGTCAGCCGCCTGGAAGCTTTCTCAGCCAGGTGATACTAATGGGGCAGCATATACATTAAAAGCCAATGACGGGGCTGCTGTGTTGTCTGCAGGTGATCAAATTAGCTTTGAGGCAAATGGCGAAACAACGCCGGATCCAGTTGAACTAGCTGCCCAATTAACTGATGCCAGTCACCAATTTAAATACGCCGGTAGTTATAGTGATATAGTGACCTTTAACATTCAAACTGCGGGTTCATAAGCATCAATGAAAAAACACTTGCGTCGCTGTGGCGCAAGTGTTTTTTGGACTATAAAGTCATAATAAATTGATCGAAGGCTGTTTGGCCAACTGTGTCGCGTTTGAAGACACCGGCATCGGCCAAGACCTGGGCGAAAACTTGGCCAGTGGCCTGTTGCACAAATTCATGGACATCTTGCTCAGCTGAGTAAATAGCCTTTAGTTCGTCGGCCCAAGGTTTATGTTGTGGGGTAAGCGTGTTGGGTTGATTTTGTAAGTACCGTTCAACCTCTAATAACTCAGTTTTGAGGCGGGCTGGTAAGATAGCTAACCCCATGACTTCAATCAAGCCAATGTTTTCTTTTTTGATATGTTGGACAGCAGGATGGGGATGGAAAATACCATCCGGATATTGCGCGTTGGTATTGTTATCGCGCAAGACTAAGTCCAGTTCGAATTGATTGTTCCTAAAGCGCGCTATCGGTGTTATTGTATGATGCAAAATGCCGTTTTTATCAACGCTTTGGATGTTCAATTCGGGGTGTGAATAGCTTTGCCAAGTTGTCAAAATGTGGTCTGCAGCAGCCACTAATTCATCAATGGCAGAACTGGCTAGGCGGATGACGGACATGGGCCATTTCACGACGCCTGCTGTAACAGCATCAAAGCTTGGCAAGTTAAATGTGCGTTCAATTGGGGCTTGGGCCATCGGGAAAGTATGCCGGCCGCCTTGGTAATGATCGTGGCTTAATAGTGAACCACCAACAATTGGTAAATCAGCATTGGCGCCGACAAAATAATCCGGGAAGGCCGCCACTAAGCTCAATAAATTTTTAAAGGTTATAGCATCAATATGCATGGGGCGGTGCTTGGGAGCAATGAAAATCGCATGTTCGTTAAAATAGGCGTATGGCGAATATTGGATGCCCCAAGTTTCACCCGCCAAATCCCAGCGAATAATGCGATGTTCACTGCGCGCCGGCCAGCCTAAATGCCCCAGGTAGCCTTCATTTTCAATACACAGGACACACATGGGGTAGGTCGTCGATTTAACTTTACCAGCGGCCGCAATTGCCTTGGGATCCTTTTCGGGCTTTGATAAATTAATGGTGATTTCTAATTGGCCGTATTCAGTCGGCGTCAAATACGCGATGTTTTTGGCAATTGCGCGCGTTTTAATATAATCAGTGTCCTTGGCAAATTTAAAAAATGCATCAGTCGCTGTGCGCGGAGCAATTTGATAATTGGTTTGGAAGGTTTGATTAATTTGGCTTGGCGTGGGGGCGAGGAGGTCCATTAATTGCGAACCTAAAATTTCACGCGCTGTTAAATCATCAACAATTTGCTTATTTAAGACGGCAATTTCAATCAAAGCATCGCGCACAGCCAAAATGTCAGTGGGTTGTTCAACGCCAGCTTGCTGATGCTCAGTCCCTACTAGCGCATAGATTTGATTAACTAAATATAATTTATCGAGCGGTTGGAATGTATAGCCAGCTTTTATTACTAGGTCGGCAAATTGATTTGCGGTATTCATGCCTGCTCCTTTCTATCACGAGCGGTTAACGGGCTAGTCGAGGGCCTTAGCACCATCACCGATTGATGCCACATAAAACGAAGGTGCATAGCCGACAACCGTGGTATAACGTTCACCAACGGTCTTTTCCAATTCTTCCACGGCGTCTTTGTGGACTAAGGCAATTGCCGTGCCACCAAAGCCGGCCCCAGTCATCCGGGCACCAAGGCAACCCGGCACTTGTTGGGCCGTTTCAGCTAGGGTGTCTAATTCAATGCCAGTAACTGCATAATCTGTTTTGAGTGATTCATGGGAAGCGTTTAACAACTTACCAAATTCAACTAAATCACCCGCCTTTAAAATGCTTACCGCTTCTTTGGTCCGTTCATTTTCGTAGACGGCATGGCGGGCACGTTTAATCAAAATTTCATCACCAATCAAGGCGGTGTTGGCATCAAACGTGGCCGGATCGATTTTGCCTAATGCAACGATATCAAATTTTTGTTGTAAACGATGGAGTGCTTCTTGCGTTTGAGCGACGCGTTCATTGTATTTTGAATCGGCCAGTTCACGGCGCTTGTTGGTATTCATGATGACGATGACATAGTCGCCAAGTTCGACGGGCACCATTTGATAATCCAACGAGTTGGCGTCCATGTAAATAGCTTTGTCTTTTTCGCCAAATCCAACGGCGAATTGATCCATGATGCCAGTATTGACACCGACGAAACCATTTTCGGCAAGTTGGCCGCTCACGACCATTTGGAGACGGGGGATTGGTAGGTTAAACAGGCGCTTTAAGACGACGCCGATTAATAACTCTAGTGAAGATGAAGAAGATAGGCCAGACGCATTTGGTAAATCACCGGAAATGACTAATTCAAACCCGTGGTCAAATTCGTTCATGAAGCCACGCATGGCAATGATGACCCCTTTGACAAAGTTACCCCATGAACCATGTGGTAAATGATTAGTATCATTAATATCAAACTCAATCACGCCTTGATCAGCAAAGTTGAGAGAGTAGAGTTTCACCAAATTATCAGTCCGATTGGCTGCGACACCATATGTGCCCAAGGTGATGGCGGCCGGGAAGACATAGCCACCGTTATAATCGGTATGTTCGCCAATTAAATTGATGCGGCCGGGTGAAAAGAAACGATGCGCCGGCGCTTGACCAAATTTTTCAGTGAAGGTCTTGGTTAGCGTTGTATAAATTTCTTCAGGCATGATAAATCCTCATTCTCTGTTAGTTTTCAATTATATTGGGCGGGCAACCTATTTTCAGGTAAGCCAACAAAATATTTAGCAATAGTTTACTAAACAACGTATACAGAATAGCATATTTTACGCCAAAAAGAAAACGCTTACATACCCAAGCGTTCCCATTTTTATTTAAAGTTTAAATGTATCTCGATAAATTAGCGTCGTTGGTAAAATTTCCCAAGTAATCCAATCGCGCTCGCCGGTAGCTAAGTCACTGGCTAATTTTAGGGCGGCTTTACCCAGTTCAATTTGGGGTAAATGCACGGTTGTTAGAGCAGGGATCATGTATTTAACCAACTCTAAATCATCAAAGGAAACCACGCTAATCGCTAATTGTGCTTCATTTAAAACATTCATCACCCCGACTGCCAAAGGGTCTGAGGCCACAACAATGGCATCAATCGTTGGAAATTGATTAAGCAACTCATTAGCTGCTTGGGCGCCGTTTTGGGGATCCCAAGAGACTAATTTCAACATTGGCGGGTTATTGTGTTGCTGACACCACCGCACATAGGTAGTCGTGCGAATGTCTTCGGCGATTTCTTCTTGTTGGCCATGTAAATCAACTAATTCGTTAAAGCCACCGATGAAGGCGATGTGCTTACGACCAGCTGATGTCAATTCATCTAAAATGCGGTTCATCATGAATGATAAGTTGGGCGACACTTGATTAATATCATCATAGGCCGTGCCAGAGTCCACTAAGACGATGTTTGGATTGATCGCCTTAAGTTGTCGAATACTAGCTTCAGCGACGGGACCAGTGATAATCACGGCATCAAAAGGCCGAATCACATTGGGATCAATGCCGTCAGTTAGGCGCGCAGTGTAATCAATCGACAAGTTTTGCATGGCAGCGGCTTCAAAGATACCTTGTTTGATATACCGCCAGTAATCATCATCGTTTTCACGTTCAATGGAGTGGCTCATCAATAAAGCAATCGATTTAGCAGCTAGAGGGGCATTTTTTTGTTGGCGAGTTTGATAATTTAATTCTTTAGCCAATTGAGTGATCCGTTGCCGCGTATCTGCTGTCACCGACATGGTGGGATCATTGTTTAAGACGCGTGAAACCGTACCTGCAGATACATTAGCAAGTTGTGCGATATCGCGAATTGTAGCCATAGTCAGAGCTCCTTTGGTAAACGTTTACTTGTCTCATATTATACATGGATAGGAGTACATTGCAATTGTTGACTACGATGAAACTTTGAGGCTGAGTAAACAAATTAGTAAATTTCTTGATTTAAGAAATGTAAACGCTTACAATCGATTAGGAAGGGGAGCAATTTTTTTAGGCTTGATTCAGACACACCATAACTGAAATGAATGCATTTGGAGGGAAAATCATGCAGAATCACAAGTTATCTTCGGCCTCGTCAATGAGTTATTCATTTGGCGCGTTCGGCCATGATATGTTTTATGCCACACTCTCAACGTATTTTATTATGTTCGTTACCTCGCACCTGTTTTCTAAGGAAAGTGGTGCAACTGGGGCCAAAATGATTGGAATGATTACTTTAATCATTTTCTTGTTGCGGTTTGTGGAGTTGGCCATTGATCCATTTATCGGTAATGCAATTGATAATACCGTGACGCGCTGGGGTAAATTCAAGCCGTGGGTCTTAATTGGGGGCACGATTGGTTCAATTGCGCTGATCCTATTGTTTACGGATTTGGGTGGCTTAAATAAAAGCAATCCATATTTGTATTTAGCTATCTTTGCGGTTTTATACATCACGATGGATATTTTTTACTCATTTAAAGATATCGGCTTTTGGTCGATGATTCCGGCGCTGTCATTTGATTCACGTGAACGTGAAAAGACTGCGACATATGCACGAGTCGGGTCAACTATCGGGGCAAATTTGGTTGGTGTAATCGTGATGCCAGTGGTTTTGTTATTCTCAATCACCCAAAATCATGGTCAAGGTGATAATCGTGGCTGGTTGGCCTTTGCGATCGTGATTGGCTTGGTATCGTGGATTTCTGCGATTGCCGTGGCGATTGGCACCAAAGAAGTTGATTCCGATTTACGTAAAAACACTGAAAAAACGAGTATCAAAGACGTGTTACGAGTTTTGACGCAAAATGATCAACTAATGTGGTTATCATTGTCATATGGGCTGTACACCGCGGGTATTCAAATCACGAATGCCTTAGAATTGTACTATTTCACATACATCCTTGGGAATGCCACCCAATTTACGATTTTAGCAACGATTAACATGTTTGTAGGCTTGTTTGCGGTGTTAATTTTCCCACCAATGGCCAAAAAGTTTAATCGGCGAAATGTGTTCTTTATTGCCATTGGCGTCTTGTTATTAGGGGTTGTGACCTTTATCTTCGCTGGCCAATCATTGGCGTTGGTTTTGATTGCAGCAGAATTGTTCTTCATTCCACAACCATTGATTTTCTTAGTGGTCTTGATGACCATTACTGATTCAGTGGAATACGGGCAATTAAAATTTGGCCATCGTGATGAAAGTTTGACCCTTTCAGTTCGGCCTTTGTTGGATAAGTTAGGTGGCGCGGTTTCAAATGGTGTTGTCGGCATGACCGCAATCATGGCCGGCATGACGGCAGGTGCGACCTCGGCCACAATATCTGATAGCGGGCGCATGGTCTTTAAATTAATGATGTTTGGGGTACCAGTGATTTTGGTTTTGATTGGAACATTTGTATTTTTCAAGAAAGTTACGCTTGATGAAAAGGCGCATGGCAAAATTGTTGAAGAGTTGGAAATGACCTGGGGCAAGGATGTCGAACATGACCAAAGTCAGACTGAATCGATTGAGACGCCAAGCTTGGTGGCTGGTGAAACGGCCTTTTATGCACCGGTGGCTGGTGAAATCATTCCATTGAGTGACGTCAGTGACCCAACCTTTGCGAATGGGTCGATGGGTGATGGCTTTGGAATTAAACCAAGTGACGGCAAGATTTATGCACCATTTGACGGGATTATTCGGGTGACCTTCTCAACACGCCATGCGGTCGGGATTGTTTCTGATAACGGAATTGTGACGTTGATTCACATTGGCATTGACACCGTTAAATTAGGTGGGACCGGCTTTGTGACTTACTTTGATCGGGGGCAACACGTCAAGCAAGGTGACTTATTGATGGAGTTTTGGCAGCCAACGATTATCAAAGCGGGCTTGGACGATACGGTTATCACCACGATTACCAATTCAAATGAATTAGCTGAGTTTGAAATTGTGCAAACTGGGGCGGTGGATCAGCACAGTGTCGTCTTGAAATTGATGAAAAAATAAAAAAAAGTTAGGCAAAAGGCAGAGGGTTGATGAATTCAACGTTCTGCCTTTTTACCATGGAAGCATTTAATAAAACCTAGTATAATTGGGACTATTGAATGGATTGAAAGGTGGGACACGATAATTGGCACAACCTATTATTGAATTTAAACATGTAGCCAAACACTACGATGACAACGTGGTGTTAAAGTCGGTGGATTTGGAAATTGAGGCGGGGAAATTCTATACTTTGCTCGGCCCATCTGGTTCTGGTAAAACCACAATTTTGCGGTTAATTGCTGGCTTTTTGGAAGCGACGTCGGGAGATATTTTGTTTGAAGGCAAGCGCATTAACGATGTGCCGGCTGAAAAACGTGAAGTAAACACGGTTTTTCAAAATTACGCGTTGTTCCCTAATATGAATGTGTTTGAAAACGTGGCGTTTGGCATGCGTATCAAAGGCAAGTCAAACAATGAGATCAAAACTAAAGTTGCCGAGATGCTTGAGCTAGTTAAGTTGTCTGGGTATGAAGATCGCGAAGTTAGCGAACTGTCGGGGGGGCAACAACAACGTGTCGCCATTGCGCGCTCATTGGCTAACGAGCCCAAAGTTTTATTGCTTGACGAACCGTTGTCGGCTTTGGATTACAAATTGCGCAAAGAAATGCAATATGAATTACGTGATATCCAACAACGCCTGGGGATTACGTTTATTTTCGTGACCCATGATCAAGAAGAAGCCTTGGCGATGTCGGACTGGATCTTTGTCACCAATGAAGGTGAAATTGCCCAAAATGGAACGCCGGTTGATATTTATGATGAACCAATCAATCGTTTTGTGGCGGATTTTATTGGTGAGTCAAACATTATTCCTGGTACGATGGTCCGCGATTATTGGGTGCGCTTTAATGGGCGTGAGTTTGAAAATCTTGACGGCGGGATGCGACCAAATGAACAAGTGGAAATCGTTTTGCGCCCGGAAGATTTGGATTTGGTTCCCGTCGAGCAGGCTAAGATTGTGGTCACAATTGATGATCAGTCATTCCGTGGTGATTATTATGAAATTACGGCCTTTGACGATGATCAACATGAATGGCAAATTCAAGCGACGAACGCTGTTGAGATTGGCGCCCGGATTGGGTTGACCTTTGACCTCGAAGACATTCATATCATGCGTTTGAATGAAACGGAAGAAGATTTCGACGCGCGTTTGGAAAAGTACGAAGGTGATGCTGATGACGAATAACAAGCGCACTGTCAGCTATATGATCCCCTATATTTTATGGCTCGGGTTATTTGTGGTGCTGCCGGTGTTATTGTTGGTGTTCCAATCGTTTCAGAATTTGCAACACCATGCCACCCTCGCCAACTATACTGAGTTCTTTAGTTCAGGCACTTATTTACGCATGACCTTTAATTCGGTTTTTTATTCGTTGTTAGTAACCGCGGTCACCCTGATTATCAGCTATCCAATGGCTTATTTTTTGAGCCGGCTCAAAAACTCTCAATTTTGGTTGTTGCTAGTTATTTTGCCTACTTGGGTTAATTTATTATTGAAGGCGTATGCGTTTATTGGGTTGTTTTCACATGATGGCACGGTTAATCAATTTTTTGAATTCATCGGCATCGGACCGCAACAAATTTTGTTTACCGATGCAAGTTTCATGTTTGTCGCAGCCTATATTCAAATTCCATTTATGATTTTGCCAATTTACAACAGCTTGGTCGAATTGGACCCAAGCTTGACGAATGCAGCCCGTGATTTGGGTGCGACGCCTTGGCAGACGCTGACTAAGGTGATTTTCCCCTTAACAATGGGTGGCGTTAAGGCCGGCATTCAAGCCGTCTTTATTCCCACGTTGTCGCTTTTCATGTTGACACGTTTGATTGGTGGAAACCGCGTGATTACTTTGGGAACTGCGATTGAAGAACATTTTATGGTCACGCAAAACTGGGGCATGGGTTCAACGATTGGCGTCGTGTTAATTGTGGCGATGGTTGTCACAATGTTTATCACGCGTGATCGCAAACGGAAAGGAGGACGTCACTAATGAGTAATTCGCATAAGATCGGCAAGCTTTATTTGACGTTCGTCTTTCTTTTAATGTATGCACCAATTTTTTATATGATTTTCTTTGCCTTTAATAAGGGTGCGTACATGACTGAATTCACAGGCTTTTCGCTGGTGCATTTCAAAGATATGTTTGCTGATTTACGCTTGATGAGTATATTGGTTAACACGTTTATTGTGGCCTTATTATCATCATTAATTGCCACGCTGATCGGCACGTTTGGGGCATTAGGGATTTATCAAAGTCGGCAACCGGGCGTGAAAAATCTGTTGCTGTCGATGAATAATGTCTTGATGGTTTCACCAGACGTTATCATCGGGGCTTCATTTTTGATTTTATTCACGATGGCTGGGGTTGCACTGGGCTTTGGGTCAGTTTTGCTAGCCCACATTGCTTTTTCAATTCCGATTGTCGTGTTAATGGTGTTGCCACGGTTGAAAGAAATGAATCCGCAATTAATTGATGCGGCGCGTGATTTGGGTGCTAACTGGTATCAAGTTTTGTCAAAAGTTGTGTTGCCATATGCTTGGCCAGGGGTTTTATCTGGTTTTTTCATGGCGATTACGTATTCATTAGATGATTTTGCGGTGACGTTCTTTGTCACTGGGAATGGCTTTTCAACGCTGTCTGTTGAAATCTATTCACGGGCCCGGCGCGGGATTGATTTATCAATTAACGCCTTATCTGCCTTAATGTTTGTCTTGTCATTAATTTTAGTGATTATCTATTATTTCATTTCAACGCGAAATACCAATGCCAAGCGCAAGCGCACCACGACATTACCCGTTGATGGAATGGGGGTAGCACGATGAAGCGATTAGCATGGTTCACAGGCATTATTTTAGTCACGGTGACGCTTTTAGTCGGCATTAACATGCGGGTAGCTTATTTAGAACGGCCAACGTCGGCCACTGCAACGACCAAAACTTTAACTATTTTTAACTGGGGTGATTACATCGATCCCGCATTGCTTAAAAAATTTGAAAAGCAAACGGGCTATCAAGTTGATTATGAAACCTTTGATTCCAACGAGGCCATGTTGACTAAGGTTGAAAAAGGGGGGACGCATTATGATATTTTGATCCCCTCAGATTACATGATTCAAAAAATGAAAAAGCAAAACTTACTATTGCCCCTCGATCACAGTAAGTTAACGGGCTATCAAAATTATGACCCGCGCTTTTTGAACCAACCTTTTGATAAGGGAAATAAATATTCATTACCATATTTTTGGGGTACGTTAGGGATTGTTTATAACGATAAATATGTCAAAGCTGATGAAGTCAAAACTTGGAATGATTTGTGGAATACCAAGTGGCGCGACTCGATTATGCTCTATGATTCATCACGGGATATGATGGGGATGGCTTTGGCTGCCAATGGAGATTCGATTAATTCCAAGCATCAAGCTGATCTGATGGCTGCTAAAGGGCGGTTGGATGCATTGATGCCAAACGTCAAGGCGATTATCGCGGATGAAATGAAGATGTACATGGTCCAAGATGAAGCTAAAATTGCGGTGGATTATTCTGGGGATGCTTCCATTATGGTTGATGAAAATCCGCATTTGCACTATGTCGTACCCAATGGGGCGGGGAATATCTGGTTTGATAATATGGTTATTCCCAAAAGCGTGCAGAATAAGCCCGCTGCGTATGCCTTTATGAATTTCATGTCAGAGCCTAAGAATGCGGCCGATAATGCGATTTATAATGGGTATGCTACGCCAAATCAAGCGGCGGCTAAGTTGTTGCCCAAAGCTACTTTGGATGATCAACAGTGGTATCCTAAGCAATCGGTTTTGGATAAGTTGACTACTTATGAGGATTTGGGGCCTTATTGGACTGAGGAATATAATGATTTGTTCCTTGAGTTTAAGATGACTACTAAGCGGTAATTTGCTTGGTGGTTTTTTTCGTTTTTGGTTGTGTCCCTTTGGGCCACGGGATTTTGGGTTGGTGGGGGAATGGGCTCCGCATTGCTAGCGTAGAGGTGGGCGACACGGTCCCACTAGTCTAAGGGATTCGGCCTTGCGCGAGCGCAAAACCAACTCCCTAAGACCGCGTTGGTGCCGCTACCTCGCTTATTCCACCACTACGCCAGCAATGCTCCGCCCCTTCCCCCACCAACCCAAAATCCCAACCTCCAGTCGCTTTTGCTCCTTCCGGTTCTAAAGCTTCAACTTTCTACCTCTACCACAAAATAAGACAAGGGGTGTGAACTAATATACCCCGGATGGCTTCTTTGGGAGCTTTTCCCTAAGAGTTTTTTAATTCTCCAAATTACGTAATAATCCCTGCTTCGTCCCCCTTATAAAACCCCAAGTTTGACACGTAATTCAGAAAAAGCTCCTCTAAATGCCAAAATATATGCGTTTAGGGGAGCTTCGTTTTTGCTGAAAAATGTAGTAATATTTTAGGATTTTTCTTTTTAGAGATACATAGGTAATTAACTCCATAAAAGCCGACGTTGCACATAGAGTCACAAAAAATTCGGGGGGGTACAGTATTGATAGATATTATTACAAATGCGGGCTATAAAATATAAGTGAGTACATATCGAGTCAGGAGGTTTTTGCAATGAAAATACATAAATTAAGTTGCCGCCTAGTCCGCGCCTTGGCGATATTTGTAGGCGTGTTGGGAGCAATTACACTGTTTACAAATACGTCATTTACCGGCGGACAAACTTTAGCCAGTGCGGCTGAATGTGTTTTGAATTATGATTCATCCACAAAAACATTAACAGTTGGACCAGGTGATTTACCAACTGATTTTAGAACTCGAGAAAATGTTAGTTCAGCTGAGACAATTGTATTTGTGAGCGCTGGTACAAGCGAGACGAAAGTCGTAGCTCCTCAGAATTCGGAGTCATTGTTTTATAATTTAACGAAATTAAAGAGCTTCCAAGGAATGCAAAATCTTGATACATCAAATGTTACGAAGATGGGATATATATTCCGTAACTGTAATAGTTTAACCCAACTAAATTTGAGTGGGTTTAACACATCAAAGGTTACGTCTATGGGAAGCATGTTCCAGAATTGTACAAGTCTAACCCAGCTGGATTTGAGCGGGTTCAACACATCCAATGTCACGACTATGTCTACCATGTTCAATGGTTGTACTAGTTTAACCCAACTAGATTTAAGCGGGTTTGACACATCCAAAGTCTTGAATATGTATTATATGTTCGTGTTTTGTAGCAGTTTAACCCAGCTGGATTTGAGCGTGTTTAACACATCTAAAGTCACGAATATGGGTTATATGTTCGCTGATTGTACTAGTTTAACCCAACTTAATTTAAGCGAGTTCAACACATCCCAAGTCACAAATATGTATGGTATATTCGGAGTTACACGCGCTTTGTGGAAGTTAACGCTTGGGCCGGATTTTGTATCTGCCGGGAATACCACTCTCTTACTAGATCCAGTGATTGGCACACCCTTCCAACAAAACTACCGCAACGACACCGTAAGTTCACCCAAATGGTTAAATGTTCAAACAGGTTCTGAATATACAGCTGCTCAAATACCCACAGCGCACGTTCAGGGTGCAACGGATACATATATTTGGCAAGGACATGAAAATACCACAGTCGAATATGTCGTGCAACCGACATATACCATCACGATTCCAGCCACCATCACGATTCCAAGTGCAACAGTGGCAGGTACTGGTAACGTTACCTTGAGCGCATACCCTAAGGTACCATACGAGAACCGCTTTATTCATATCTCAGCGACATCAGAGAATGCAAATTCTTGGCACTTGACTACCACCGGTGATACAACTGGCGCCGAGTATGATTTTTCTGCCGAGGGTGAAGTGAATTTGAAGGCTGGTTCGGATCTTGTTTTGGAAGCTGATGGGGAAGCACCAGCGAAAACGAAAATAGTTTCAGCTTCGTTAACGGATAATACAAACAAGTTTAAGTATGCAGGTGCTTACAAGGACATTGTAACGTTTACAATTCAAACCGCAGCTTCTGCTTCTTAACTTGCGAGAATATCTTAAAAAATGCTGGCGAACCACGATTGGTTCACACAGCATTTTTGGTATTTTGACATTGCAATATCGAAAAGGGTATCGCCAATGCCCAGATGAGGCGTGAATTACTAGATATTGCTACAAATAAAGATATTTTATTTAACACCAAAAGGCCGACACAGCAACGATTGTCGGTCATTTTTGTGTAATCAAGTGTCAAACTCCAGGGAGTATTTCCCTAAGAGTTTTTTAAGTCTTCAAATTACGTAATATTCCCTGCTTCGTCTCCCTTATAAAACTAATCTGGAGTGGTCATACACAAACTGGTTTGAAAAATCCAGATTATATCTGCTCATTGTTGTGAAATTTGGGCCGGCTGGGGCTCGGAGCGATCAATTTGTGGGAAAGACAAGGGTGGCCGAATATGGGGAACCGGCGCCCGATATTCAGACCCACAACGGGCATGGCGCAGGGCCGCTCGCGGACCTTTCCCCATATTTGCGCCACCCGTTTCCCACAAATTTATCTTTGCCGGAGAGCCCCAAAACCCGCCGGATTTTAAAACATGTTGCCGACATCGTCGGCAACCGGCAGAATACCACCAATAAAATAAAACCCTAAACAAAAAAGCGTTGGAACCATATAAAGTTCCAGCGCTTTGAAAATTAATTAGAAAGTGAAATCAGTGAGTGATTCGCGCAACACAGCTTCGACATCAGCTGCTTGCATCGGTGCAAAGACCCCGCTAGTCAATCCACCGTGTTCAACTGCCGCAGCCGCCATGATTGGCAACTTTTCAGCATCAATCCCAACTTCTGGCAAAGTCATTGGAATATCCATCGTCTTGTACCAAGCAATCGTCGCCAAGATCGCTTGCTTAGCGATTTCCATGTCATCAGCACCTTGCAAGCCCCAAACGTTGCGGCCGTATTGGGCGAACTTTGGTGCCGTAGCGGCCGTCAATGAGAACTTCATCCAACGTGGTGTGACAATTGCGAGGCCGATACCATGCGTAATGTCATAATAGGCTGACAATTCGTGTTCGATCGGGTGGACTGTCCAACCAACTGGCTTACCTTGGTTTTCCAAGCCATTCAACGCCAATGATGAAGCCCACATTAATTCAGCCCGTGAATCATAATTATCAGGTTCGTTAAAGGCGATTGGGCCATGCTTGATAACTACCTTCATCAAAGCTTCAGCATAGTAATCTTGTAAGTCAGTATGCTCAACATTAGCAAAATATTGCTCAAACAAATGTGACAAAATATCTGATGAACCGGCGGCAGTTTGCCACTTTGAAACGGTTTGCGTTTGACTTGGATCAAGGAATGACACCTTTGGAATCAAGTTCAAACCAGTTGTGCCCAACTTTTCATTGATTGCCATATTTGAAATGACGGCGTTACGATTCATTTCAGTTCCAGTGGCTGACAACGTCAAGATATCCACGATTGGCAAAGCTTCACCAACTAGAGAAGCGTTATCGACCAAATCCCAAGCATCACCATCATAGAAGACAGCGGCTGAGGTAACTTTGGCAGCATCGATGACAGACCCGCCACCAACGGCCAAAATTACGTCAATTTTGTTTTCGCGAGCCAGTTGTACCCCAGCGCGCACTGATTCGATTTTTGGATTAGGTTCCACACCAGTCAGCTCAGTCACGTTGAAATCTGACAATTGGGCGATAACCTTGGCGTAGAGACCTGATTTTTTAATCGAGCCACCGCCGTATACGAACAACACATTTTTACCAAACTGAGCCAATGCGGCAGGCAATTCACTTAACCGATCTTTACCAAAGCGGACATCAGTTGGTACGTAGAAACGAAAATTTTCCATGATAAAACTCCTTTTGTGTGTGCGACTATGTAGTTAATTATACCAAAAAATTAAGCGCGCCAAGTTTTTAAACTACTCCTGTATTCTGGTGGTTGCTCATAAAGTCATAACATATTTGAAAACATTCCATTAATTTGAGGGTGTTTAAACTAACTGTAATAGTATGATAAAGAAGAATTTGATAATAATACATAAACTCGATTGAACGAGAGGATTAACAAAATGACAGTACATAAATTTACAAAGCGGATTGCCCAAGCTTTAGCACTATTAGCAGTCGTAATCGGTGGCACATTCGCCCCAGCGGCTTCAATCGTCATTCCCGGTGTACAAGCGATGATTAGTGCTGATGACGAACCGAAAGTTGACCCCGAAGTAGAACCTGAAGTAGAACCGGAAGCTGACTCAGACGTAGTGACCGGTCAATTTGGGACATGTGACTATACGATTGACGATGGGGTTTTGACAATCAGCCAGGGAACCTTAGCTAATACGTTAGATGCAGAGGGCCATCTCAGCATTCCGTGGACCAACGATGCATCAATTACAAACATTGTGTTGACTGGTGAAATTCATACGGGAACAGTGGCTGCTGGCTTGTTTAGTGCTTTGGCCAATTTAACCACGATTGAAAACTTAGAAAACTTAGACACGAGTGCTGCAACCAACTTAAGCCAGATCTTCTCTAGTGATGCCTCTTTAACGGATTTTAACCCATCTCAATTCAAAACTAGCAATGCCACAACACTAGCAAGTATGTTTAACGGTTGTGCCAGCATGACCTATGTGGATGTTAGTGAGTGGGATACCAGGCACGTGCTCGATATGGATAGCACTTTCAATACTTGTACTAGCCTAGAAACCTTAGATGTGGCCAATTGGGATACGAAAGCAGTTACGTCAATGAGCGGCATGTTTGCTGGGTGTCGCACATTGCAAACTTTGGATTTGCGAAATTTCAGCACATCGAATGTTACAACCATGGATAATATGTTTAAATGGTGCGATAACTTAGCAACACCATTACTCAGTCCACAGTTCGTTAGTGCGACGACGACCAACATTGAGTCGATGTTTAATGGTTGTAAGGCATTGACGGTGTTGGATGTATCAACTTGGGATACACGTAATGTCGTTAATATGATGAGTACTTTTGAACAGACTAGTTTGATTGAAATGGATATGAGCAATTGGGATGTCCACAACGTTACGAGTTTGCAATACCTGTTTGAAGAAGCAGATAAGTTGGTCAGCGTTAAATTAGCTGATTGGGATGTTTCCAAGGTTGATTCAACTGTGGAAATGTTTAGTAATTGTGAAAGCTTACAAGATATCGACGTATCCAAGTGGAAGTTGGATAGCTTACGGATTTCTGAAGGGATGTTCACTAATTGTTCGTCCCTACAAAATCTGGATGTATCAGCCTGGGTGCTTGGCAACGTTCAGGAGACAACAGGTATGTTTGCCGGGGATACGCAACTTCAAAAGCTTGATGTATCAAATTGGCGCCCCACTAAACTCACAAATCCAGGCATGATGTTTATGTTTTGTTCACAACTTAAGGTAATAGATGTTTCCAAATGGCAAGTGAAAAACCCTAAAACCATGATGTGGATGTTTTATAATTGTGCAGCCTTAGAAACCTTGGATTTGAGTGGTTTTAGCACACCAGTTATGCAAACTGTCGGCAAAGGTACGCCATTTGAGGCTATGTTCGGTGGATGTACAAGTCTCTGGAAGTTAAAGCTTGGACCTAATTTTGTGAATGATCAATCGGCTCAAGCGGAACAACAAGATGATTGGATGATGGGCACACCGGTCATTGGGACGATTTTTGACGGGGTATACGCCGTGGCGTCAACTCAATGGCGTGAACTCGGCACCGGGACTGACCATAAGCCAAATGGGGCGATCCTCAATGCGGCTGACGTGGCAGAAGATCACAAGTTAGGCACGACGAGTACATATGTTTGGCAAAATGCTGAGTTGAGCAACGTTACCGTGCATTATCTTGATCAAGACAATGGCAATACTGAAGTAACTAGCCAAACGGTAGATGGCTTGCCTGATACGACTTACACGACTGACCCAGCCGTGTTGGCCTCCTTGGAAGCTAAGGGTTATCAATTTGTACAAGGTGATGATGGTTATGATACTGGTACGATGCCTGAACAAGCCACAGATTTGAACGTGTACTTAAAGCATGGCACAACGCAAAATGCGGTGACTAAAACTGTCAAACAGACCATTCATTATCAATATGTGGATGGCAAGGCGGCACATCCTGATGTGGTGAAGGACGTGAACTTTGCCGGGGTGGGAACTTATGACGCGGTTACCGGTGAGTTGCTTGATACGCAGTGGAACGCTGGGCCAAACGGTATCACCGCAACACCAACGCCAGTGATTAACGGCTATACGGCTGATATCACCAACGTGCCCGCGCGGACCTTTGCGCCAACGGATCAGGATACAGTAGTTAAAGTGACATACAAGAAGAATGTATCGCCTATTCCTGTACCAACACCGATACCAACGCCAACACCAACGCCAACGCCCACACCGGCTCCGGTGCCAACGCCAGTACCGGTCGTTCCAACGCCAGCCCCAACGATTATTGTGACACCGACGTATGTGGCTGTGCCAACGGCTAGTCCAGTGGCTGCAGCAGCAACGCCGGTAACATCAACAACGCCAGCGACTGACACAAAGTCGCAAGCGGATGCTGAGCTTGAAGCACCGGTGAAGAGCAGTGCCAATAGTGCCAGTGCTAATGAAGTCGCCGCGCAAAAGCAAGTTGATCAAGATTCATTCTTGCCATGGGTGGCTGGCGTTCTGGCAGCCTGTGCAGCTGGACTATGGTTCTTCTTTGCCTTTTGGCGCCGAAAGAAGGATCAAACTGAAGATAATCAATAAATGTGATTAAACGAAAGGTTTAAGCAAATGAAACTACATAAATTTACAAAGCGGATTGCCCAAACATTGGCCCTGTTAGCAGTGGTCATTGGCGGTACATTCGCCCCAGCAGCTTCAATCATTGTGCCAGGTGTTCAAAGCGTGGCCCATGCCGGTGAACAAAAGTTTGGAGAATGTACGTATTATGTTCAAGACGGGAAGCTGTACATCGGAAAAGGTTTATTGGCCAATACCATTTCTGAAACTGGCGATTCGCAAGTTCCTTGGGGTATCGATCGTGATATGGCCAACAGTATTTATGAGATAAAGATCGAGCAAGGCGTCGAGACTAACACTCAAGCACAATATTTATTTGCATCACTGCCGAACCTCAAAGCTGTTGATGGAATGAGTAATTTGAATACCAAAGGTTCGACGAGTTTGGCGGGGCTATTTAGCCAAGACGTTAATTTAGAAGACGTTGATGTGACTAAGGTTGAAACATCAAACGCAACGGATTTGTCGAACATGTTTATGAATTGTTCATCTTTGAAAACAATTAATGCTGAAGCGTGGCAAACAAATTATGTTAAGAACATGAGTTATATGTTTTACGGTTGCGCGAGCTTGGAAAAGGTGCCTGTTGAAACTTGGGACACTGCTCAAGTGACTGATATGAGGAATATGTTTGCATACTGTCGTCAATTGAAAACGATGAATTTGAGCCAGTTTGATACAAAAGCAGTCACTACGTTCGAATATATGTTTGCTGATTGTACTGGATTGACCGACTTGAATATCGGTGATGCATTTGTCAAAGCGAATACGACTTCCATTGCGGACATGTTTTCTGGTTGTGAGCAACTCAACAAACTGAATGTTACATTTTGGGACACCAGTTCTGTGACAAATATGGAAGCAGCCTTTAGAGACACGAGTATTGAAGAGCTTGCCACGCAAAATTGGGATATGCGAAATGTGAAAACCTTAAATAAAGCATTTAGAGGCATGACGTCACTCGTATCGCTTAGTGTTGGCAACTGGCAACTGGGTAATTTAATTAATACTGAGGGTGCGTTTACTAATTGTACGAGCCTTGATAATCTGGATGTCAGTAACTGGGATACGCACGAGCTGATTTCTGCAACTAATATGTTCGCCAATTGTCGCCAACTGACGAATTTGGATGTGAGCAATTGGAATGTGGAGAATTTAACGAATGCTGGCTTAATGTTTTACAATTGTGCGAACCTAACGACGTTGAATGTAGCTGGTTGGCGGCCAACTAACCTATACGATTCGATAATGATGTTTTCTGGTTGTTCACAAATTAAGGTGTTGGATTTAGCCAATTGGAACGTGCAAGCTAACACTAACATGGCCGCTATGTTTGAAGGCTGTACAGCGCTTGAAAGCCTTGATTTGAGCACGATTACCGCGGTTGAAGCCAAGATTGACAAAGGGGGCGCATTTTATGATATGTTTGCAGGATGTTCAAACTTGTGGAAGCTCACCTTGGGACCAAATTTTGCCGAAGCAACTGATATTCAAGACGATTGGGGCTTGACGGCGCCAGTGATTGGCACCCAGTTTGATAATGGCTACACAGTTACATCTGAACAATGGCGTGAAATCGGGACCGGGACGGCACATTCGCCAAATGGGGTCCAAGTCGCTGCCGAAGATATCAAAAACAATCACAAGACAGGTCAGACGAATACCTACGTTTGGCAAAACGAAGCTGAATCACAAGTGACGGTGCATTATCTCGATCAAGACAAGCACAATGCTGAATTGACGAGTCAAACGGTAGCGGGCTTGCCAACTCAGGCCTACACAACTGATCCAGCTGTCTTAGCAGATTTGGAAGCTAAGGGGTATGTCTTTGTTACTGGGGATGCCGGTTATGATGCTGGTGAATTCCCAGAAACCGCGAAGAGTTTGAATGTTTATCTCAAGCACGGCACAGCGCAAAAGGCTGTGACTAAGACGGTCAAGCAAACGATTCATTATCAAGATGCAACTGGTAAAACAGTGCATGCTGACTCAGTGAAGGCTGTTGAATTTACGGGTACGCAAACGTATGACGTGATTGATGGTCATGCGATTTCAACGAGCTGGGTAGCGGGATCAAAAGCGATTACCGCGACGAAAACGCCAGCATTGGTCGGTTATACAGCCGATATCACAAATGTGCCAGCCCGGACGTTTAAACCAACGGATCAGGATACAGTGGTGAAGGTAACTTTCACTAAGAACGTCATTCCAACACCGACACCAGGACCAACGCCGACGCCAACGCCGACACCGGGACCGACACCAACACCGGGACCAACGCCAGCGCCGGTTGTACCAGCACCAGCCACGCCAACGACAATTGTGACGCCAGTTTACTATGGTGTGCCAACGTTGACCTCAGCTAGTGCAAACAATGACGCAAATAACCAGGTGACACCCGCATCAGCAAGTGCAAACGAGACCAAGCAGGCTGATAACGTAATCGATGCACCGGTTGATAACAGTGCCGATGCGTCAGAGAATACCAACTCGGCGCAAAAACAAGTCGACCAAGATTCGATTGCGCCATGGGTTGTTGGAACGCTGGCCGCATTCGTGACTGGAATGGGCCTGTGGTTCCTATTCTGGCGCCGAAAGAAAAAGCAAACTGAGGAAGAATAGCAAATAAAGCTTCAAATAAAGCTTGTTAATACAGGCTTGAAATGGACTAATAACAAGGGTAAAATTATAATTGATAAGACTACTGGTGGTAGTCAGATGAAATGGCTTGTCGCACGCGATGAGCCTTTTTTTATGAGATGCTTTCAATTTTAAAAGGCTATGGCGCCGTAATTAAACGTATTCACCAATGAAGGAGATATCGATGGAATACATTAACGTTTTAAATAAATTAACTGAATTAAGAGAGATTATGACAAACAACGCGATGGACACCAGCGCATATCTAAATGCGGGAGCAGAATACGACAAATTGTTATTTGAAAACATGTCATTTCGTGAATACACATGCATAGTACAGAATAGTGTGCATCAGTTAACGATTGAAGATGAAGCAAAGATGATTGTTGCTGCTGCAAAAAACGAAAAACATTAAGCAACTGTTTTTTACTGGATTCTTTAAGCAACGACAAAATAGCGTGATTAATACACCGATTTTTGGTACACTATTAATTGTATTTTTTATTACATTTGGGAGTTACAAATGGCCGATCGAGCAGGAAAAAAGCGCCGATACATCACTGGTTTTGATGGATTGCGTGCCATAGCTGTGCTGGGCGTCATCGTCTTTCATCTCTGGCCAACGAGTTTGGCTGGGGGATGGTTGGGCGTGCCGCTTTTCTTTGTGTTGTCTGGCTATTTGATTACTGATATCCTGATTCAAGAATTCGATCAAACTAACCGCATCAATATTGGCGGCTTTTACGTCCGCCGAATGAAACGGCTTTATCCGGCCTTAGTGGTGATGTTACTGGCCACAGCAACCTTCATTCAATTGTTTGCGCGGCCGCTATTGTACAATTTGCGCGCCATTTTAACCACAAACTTAACGTACGTATATAACATTTGGGCCACCAAACATGGGGACTCATACTTTGACCAATGGGGCGGGTCATCGCCTTTTACCCATTTGTGGTCATTATCAATTGAAGGCCAATTCTATATTTTTTGGCCGATCATCGTGTTGATCTTATTGAAATTGCACTTGAAACGCCAAAAGATTTCGATCGGGATTTTAGTTGTGGCGGCCTTATCAGCATTGATGATGGCCATACTTTATAATCCGGCCAATATCAATCGGGTCTATTATGGTACGGATACGCGTATGTTCGCCATTTTGGTCGGAACTGCGCTGGCCTTTTCGTGGCCATCACGCAATTTGAATTCGCTCTCAAATCAATTCGCCCGCAAAATCCTGAATTGGACTGGTGTCGTGGCGGGTGGACTGTTTTTGCTGGGGTTCTTTTTCCTAAATGGGCAGTGGACGTCAACGTATCATGGCCTCATGTTCTTAATGACGTTGCTAGCGGGGATTGTCATTGCCGTAACTGCCCATCCGTCATCATGGTTTAGCAAAGGGTTAAATCGCCCATTTTTGAATTATTTGGGTACCCGCTCGTATAGTATCTACCTATATCAGTTACCAGTTTTCGTCTTTTACGATAAACTCATTCACAATAGTGATTCGTTTTCAGGTAATTTAATGAAAATAATCATCGTGTTTGCGTTAGCCGAGCTGAGTTACCAATTTATCGAAAAAGTTTTCAAGCGTTATTATGGCGTGCTAAATGTCTTCGCCTACGATTCAGTGCGGATTTATGCCACGATCGTCATGGTCCTGACCGTGATGGCTGTGAGTGGCGTGATGACTAAGCAAGCTGGTGAAGCACGACCTAAAACGCAGCTGGAAAATCGTTTGGACAAAAACAAGCAGGCCCTAGCTGCAGCCAACAAACGTGCGAAAGCCGCTATTAAAAAGGCACAGACGTCTTCAAGTGCATCAAAAAAGCCGACTGACAAACCAGCTCCAGTGACTGAAGCCCAGGCTTTGAAGTATCATATTACTGATAAAGAATATGATGCAATGAAGGGTAACGTGGTCACGGCAGTTGGTGATTCAGTCATGCTCGATGCCGGTCCAGACCTGCAAGATTTGATGCCCAACACGTTGGTTGATGCTCAAGTCGGCCGGCAATCGCAACAGGCGGTTGATATCATTCATAACATGGCCGTAAATCACACCTTGGCACCAAATCTTGTCATCGCCATTGGGACGAACGGTTCGTTGAAGCCTGAGATGATTGACAGTGTCATGCAATCAGCTGGTACTGATCGTGAAGTTTATTGGGTCAACGCCTATGCTGATCGGAGTTGGGTGCCTGATAATAATCATAATCTAGACGCGGCCAACAAACGCTACAAGAATTTACATGTCATTGATTGGTCGGCGGCAGTTATGGCCGGCCATAAAGACTGGTTGAGCCCAGATGAAGTGCACCCCAATATACCTGGGTCAGTCGAATATGTGAGCCTAATCGCCCAAGAAATTGCACGCGTACAAAGTAAATAACACGAAAACCACTTTCGGCTTCCGAAGGTGGTTTTGTTGTGCGCTTAAAAAATAAAAATTGCTAATGTGTTGCATTGATAATATGTTAAAATTAAGCCTTGAGCATGTACGTACAAAAAACACATATTCCTGAGGGGAATATGTGTTATAATGAGGGGGAATAGATGGAGAAATATATTCAATTAAGTCGTGAAGATGTTGAGGATGCGAAACAGCGAGTAGATTTTCAATTTAATTGGACCAATGAGATTGAAAAAGGACGTTTGGTAATCGGTTTGTATCATGACGAAGAATTGGTGGGACTCGTCTCATTTGTTCGGCACCGAGATTTATTTAACAAGCTATTGTTAATTGAAGTGTTAGAAGACCAACAAAAAAAGGGGTTTGGTGGAAAGCTGTTGGCAATTGTAATGTGGGATTCTTTCTTACAACCGGACAACGATGGGTTTGTTCAACTTAAGTCAAAGAAAACAGACGTAGAGACATTTTATCGACATTTGGGGGCGATTGAATATGGACAAAACAAAATTTTCCAAACGAATGAAAGCCTAATGATATTAAAACGTTATTTACCTGAAGGAGGTGAAATTCAATGGATTACAAAAAAATAGAAGTTCGCTTAAGGGAATTGGAAAAAATAATCGAAAATAATCGACCTGATACGGATGCCTCTCAAGATGCATCGGACGAAATTGATAATATCTTATTTGAGAATATGACGATTAAAGATTTCGTCTTTATTGGTGAACACTTAAATAAAAAAATGACCATTGAAGATCAAGCTAAAATGGTGGCTGCAGCAGCAGAGGGGCTTCCGTTGACAGATGCGGTCGCAGTTTCAACTGCAGCAGAAATCGCGTACCTGATGCGACGTGCACGTTTAGCGCAGAACATATCTCAAACTGAATTAGCCAAAAGCATCGGGGTCACTCAAGGACAAATTGCCAAGATTGAAAACGCCCAGGCCAATGTTTCAATTGAAACGCTGCAAAGAATCGCGACGGTCTTAGGTGAATCGTTTTTAATACGACCAGCGGTAAATATGGTGGCTGAGTTTGATGAAGCCGTGATCGTGAAATCTGCATCAGCTTAACCAAGCCAATCATTAAAATCCTTAAACAAACCACTTTCGGCTTCGAAGGTGGTTTTATTGTGGTGATAAATTTGTTAAACTAGGTATATCTTGATTTATCTACAAAACCTACTAGTTATCTACAAAACAACCAAACTATCTACAAAAACTCATAAAATCATTGAATTATAAAATTGTATACAAAAAGGAGTAAGCCATGTTAAATCCATTTACCATCACTTTTGGTGTCACCCCACAATTATTCCTCGGCCGCGATACGGCAATTGAAAATCTAAAAAGTGCGTTTGATGACCCGTATTCTCCCTACCGGATTGCCTTGTTGATGGGGGTGCGAGGTTCGGGCAAGACGTCATTGTTAAACGATATTACCAAAATTGCCGAGCAACAAAATAAGTGGTTAATTGTCAAAGTCGGAGTTGATGATGAACTCCAATCGAACATCATTACTTTCTTGGAGAAGAAGGTTAATGAATTAAATAATAAAGTGGCGATTGATTCAACCAATATAAAAATATTCAATGCTAATCTCACTTTGAAAAAACCCAATCCAGACTTAAGCATCCCGGGATTTCAGGCACATTTTAATTTATTAATGGCTGAGCTTAAAGAACATGGGTATAGTGTGATTTTTGCGGTTGACGAGGTACAAAACACACAACAGGTTCGGCAACTCGCGACGGCTTTCCAGATTGTATTAAATGATCATCAAAATATCATGTTATTGATGGCGGGGTTGCCACAAGCGTTGTCAGACTTAATGAATGAAAAAGTATTAACGTTTCTTTGGCGAGCGTGGAGAATTGAAACAGATTCGTTGGACTTAGACGAAATCAAAGCCACCTATGCCCAAATTCTCTACAAACAAACCGACGATCAGCTGCATGAACTGGCCAGGGCGACGAAGGGTTATCCATATTTATTTCAACTAATTGGTTATTATGCCTATAAGGTGCAAAATGGCGAAGAACAATTATCTGATCGACAAATCACAGATGCGATAATTAAAGCTAAGGCGCAACTGTTTCAAAATGTGCATGACATTGCCTTTAGAGAAATGTCTGAAAAAGAGCTGGAGTACTTGTTGGCAATGCGTGAAGATGAAATTATGTCGAATACGGCTGATATTGCCAAACGCAACGATTGGACCACCAATGTTGCATCAGGCTATGCAAATCGCTTAAAGGCAATGGGGCTCATCAAATCAGTAATTCGCGGGCGGGTGGCGTATGCACTGCCATTCACTGCCGAATATTTAGATAAATTTATTTTGCAGGAGTGGTGACTGGTTTAAAAAAATATAGACCATCAAAAAAGAGATTCCATATGGGTCTCTTTTTCTCATGAACACGTGAAAATTCACAAAGTCAGCAAAATGAAAAATTGCCGCTTGCAAACTATTATCTTAAGTTAGGAAAAATTCACAACCCGCCAAAAACCTAGGCGCAATCTGACTTGGGTGGCCCTTATTTATAATCAATAAGTAATCTTAGTGATAATAAGTAAGCAGAAAAAGCATAGATATTCACGCATCATTCACAAATCCCGAAAAAAGGACAAATTCACTTAGTTAAAATTACTTACTTATCATTGATAGAAATCACACTTAGTCCGGATAATGAGACTTGTTAAGAAACGGTCGCCTTAAATCCGCCACGCCAAAATGGTAGAGGGGGAGCGACGAATTTAAAGGAGATTTATTATTATGGCTAAGTGGAAACACGCATTGATGGTTGGTACCATCGTTGCACCGATTGCTTTTGGTGCCGGTACTAACCTCGTAAACGCTGCAGCAAACTACAGCGCTTCATTATTGACTGACGTTGCAATTCACAAGTATGTACAAACTACTGATGGTGGAACTAATTTCGCATCAGATAAGGGTAGCTACTACTGGGGAAATGGTAATGTAGCCGATGCTGGTATCTTTACTTCAGCAAATGGTTACGAATCAGCTAAAGCCGGTGAATACGGATTTACTGCATTCACACTTGCTGATTCAGTAATCTCAGGATTCTCAACTGAAGCAACTGAAAAAGACAAGCCAAAGATTTCAACTGCTAACTCAGGAATCAATCTTGGTGCTGGCGAATTGAAGTGGAACGAAATTTTTGAAGCTGTGAAGGGTGCAGCTACTAACAATGTTTCAGCAGCAAGCGACAAGAAGTCATCATGGACGATCCAAGTTAAGTCAGGCATCAATGCCAAGGCTTTGGCAGTTGCTTTCCAAGCTGGATCATTCACTGCCTCAGCTGAAAAGTTCACTGATGCATCTGGTGATGTTGAATTTACTGATTTGCCTAATGGAAATTACGTAATCTTGGAAACTACTTCAGGTGACAACATCTCAATCGACGGTGTTGCAAAGCCAATGGTTCTTCATTTGCCAATGCAAAACCCAACTGGAACGGTTGCAGATGCAACTGCTTGGTTCGGTGGAACTACTACTTTGAACTTGTACCCAAAGAACTATGCTAAGACTGGTGATTTGACAGTAGTCAAGTACGATTCTGACGATGCAAATAAGACAGAAAAATTAAAGAACGTTAAGTTTGGTTTGCTCCAAATCGCTGACGAAGCAACTGAAACAAAGATCAACGAAGCTTTGGCTGCTAAAAATGGTGCAAAGAGCAACTACGAACATTTGGTTGATGCTGTGACTAAGGCAAACGGCGACATTGACAAGCTTCCAAGCTGGATCGGTGACGTTGTTGATGTTTCAGATTATGACACTGCAGAAGAAGCTATCTTGGCTGCCTTCATCGCTGTTTATAACGATTCACAAGCCGGAACTGACGATGATATCGACGCATCAAAGATTACTTTGGTAGACGTAAAGTCAACTGGTAGCAATGGTCTTCAAGCACACTTTACTAATTTGATGCCTGGTGCTTCATATTACGTATTGGAAGTTACTTACCCAGAACAACTTATTGCTGGTCAATCAGCATACTTGAAGAACGGTGAATTGCACAAGGTTACGTTGAACTCAGTTGACGTATCAGATGCACACGCTGCTGCACAAGACTTAAACGCCAATGACGGGATTGTTGATTACTGGGGTGGAAAATTAGAAGTCTTGAATGATGATACTAACATTGATAAGACTATTAACAATGATGGTACATTCACTTCTCCTAATGGAACTACTTCACCAATCGAAAACAACGTAAAGTTCAAGGATGCGGATACTACTACTGGTATCACGCGTGGACAAGATTTCCAATACGGAATCTCAGCTGACATGAACCAACCTGGTAAGTTGACTAAGTACGAAATCGTCGACTCAGTTCCTTATCAAGTTGATATCAAGGACATGACCATTGGTTTGGCCATTGATACTGATAAAGATGGTAAGTTCGGTGAAGAAGGCGAATACTTGCCATTGGTAAAGGCTTCATTTAGCAATGATTACAACGGTGGAATGCGTGCCGGTGAAGCTGCTGAAGCTTTGACAGTTTCATACACAGTTATTGAATCATCTGCAGACGCATATGCATCAGTATTTGGAACTGCTACTCCTGCTGAAGTATTGTCTGTATCAGGTGTGACTTCAGCTTATACTGTTGCTGAATCAGGAGCTGCTACAAAGGTTTCTGATGGTTCATTGAAGTTGGCCTTTAACGAAGTTGGTTTGGATGCAATCCAACGCTTCTTGGAAAATGAAAATGTAACGGATGCTCACGTTAACTTGACTTTGACTGCTGTAACTAACTCAGGTGCACAATCAGAAATCATTGATAACAAGGCTGACTTGACGATCGAAAACCACTTTGACAAGATTACTGATAACGACAACACACCAACGTTTGACGCTGGTTGGGATATCGTGAAGCATGATCAAGATGGTAACGCTTTGGCTGGTGCCGGCTTCGTATTGTCACACGAAATTGAAACTGCAAACGTAGCTGCTATCAAGGAAAACACTTTGTCATCTGCTAACTCAAGCAATGTGGCAGTTACTGATGCAAACTTGGTAACTATCTATGACAAGTTGAAGGCCGATGAAGCTAATTTGACGCACACATTGGCTGTTGCAACTACTGACGTCGAAAAGGCTGCTGCAGCTGCTGACTGGTTGGATGCAGATAAAGATGCAATCGTTGCTGGTGGAGTTGTATACTTCACGCACTTGGATGGAGATTTGCAACCAGTTCTTGATTTGATGGATGGTCATCACGAGATGGGTGCTATCTTCTGGACAACTGCAAAGGCATTGGCAACGACTCACGTATCTGATGAAAATGGTTACCTCCAATTCTGTGGGTTGGCTGCAGGTAAGTACACTTTGATCGAAACTATCGCTCCATCAGGCTACACAAAGCTTGAAAATGACGTTAAGTTCTCATTGTTGTCAACGACTGCTACTGACGCCGAAAAGGCTGCTGCTACTGCTGCAGGATTCCCAATCTACAATGGTAAGACTAGTGACCCTATTATCGGTGATGCTACTGATCAAATCGAAGTAAAGAACTACAAGAAGTCAATCTTCCCTGTAACTGGGGCTGCTGGATTGGTAGTAATGATCTTAGCTGGATTGACAGTTATGGCCGCTGCTATGATGAAGCGCAAGAAGGATATGGCTAAGTAATTTCTACTTAGACTAAAAATTTCCTGATTGATTCGTTTGAATTAATATAGAAACCGCAAACTCACTTGATGGGTTTGCGGTTTTTTTCTGGTTTAAGGGGTTCGCTTTGCCCCTTTGCAGGGGCAAGGAATTTTGGTTTGGTCGGGGAATGGGCTCCGCATTGGTGCAATAGAGGTGGGCGACACGGTCCCACTAGTCTAAGGGATTCGGCTCCGCTGGCGCGAAACCAACTCCCTAAGACCGCGTTGG
>JAITQG010000047.1 GCA_031289015.1 Lactobacillaceae bacterium | reverse complement strand
CCCGTCAGAACTTCATCTACCATTAACCTTAGTATGTTTACCTCGCTTTTTCCACCACTATTGCACCAATGCTCCGCCCTTCCCCAAACCAAACCCAAACACCAACCTCTAGTCGCTTTAGCTCCTGCTGGTTATGAAAACTTCAGCTAAACATTACTATTCAAGAATTAGTTTGTTTGATTAGTTAATCAGTTTTTAAAAAATGGTTGTTTTGTTAACTTGATATCCATACTCATTAATAACTATCAACGAATATAGTTGAAGCTTTAGGACCGGAACGGAGTGGAGGTCGGGATTTTGGGGCTGGGCTGGGAAAGGACGGAGCTTTGCTACTGTTGTAGTGGGTTAAGCGAGGTAGCGAAACGATTAAGACCAATTTCATGCCCCACGCTTTTGGGGCATGAAATTTTGGCCGTATCGATTCGTGTCGCCCACTTCAACAGTAGCAAAGCGGAGTCCTTTCCCAGCCCAGTCCCAAAATCCCTTGTGCCTGAAAGGCGCAAAACCCCCGCCAACACAAAGTGCCAGCGGGATTTTATTGAGATTTATAAAAGCGCTTCAACCACATTTTCTAAATGGATCCCATGCGATCCCTTCAACATAACTAAGTCATCAGCCTGCAAATTTTGTTTCAATACATTTGCCAAAGCATCTTTGTCTTCTTTTTCAAACCGTGTCACCCGACCGGCTGGATACTTACCTTGTAAAGCTTTTTCCAACTCCCGCATAATCGGGCCAACCAAATACACTTGCTCAATCGCGGCAGGGTCTAAACTGTCAGCTAAACTAGCATGTAATTCTGGGCCAGCCGTTCCAAGTTCTAACATATCCCCCAAGACAACTACGCGTTTACCAGTTGTTGGTGTCTGACTAAAGAAATGCAAAACTTCTTTGGCCGCTGTGGGGTTTGAATTATAAACATCACTCAATATTTTGCCACCAAAGTTGCCAGCTAACCATTCGGTGCGGTTCTCAGTTACTGGCGCCGTGGCCAACGCTTTAATCATATCAGCCATGGAAATGTCGAGTAATTGGCCAACTGCAATGGCGGCTAAACTATTTGATACATTATAGCGTCCCGTCATTGGAATGGTGAATTGGCTGTCCGTTTGGTTAGTTGTAAACGTTGCTTGGACTGGGGTCATTGCAATTTGAGTGGCAAATAAATCGTTTTGTGGGGCTAACCCAAACGTCTTGGTGTTCAGCCCGTCAATTACAGCTGTCCGCTCGCGTAAGAGTTGCTCATCACCATTGTAGACCAAGGTTCCACTAGCCGGCATGCCACTGATGATTTCCATTTTTCCATCCGCGATTCGTTCGCGGGTTTTGAAGAATTCGATATGCGCTTCTCCAATCATCGTCAACACAGTGATATCGGGCTTGTACAATGTTGAAAGTGATTTTAAGTCGCCGGGCCGATCCATCCCAAATTCTACCACTAATAATTCGGTATCTTCTGGCATTGCCAAAATTGTGGCGGGGACGCCGATTTCATTATTGAAGTTAGCTGGTGTCTTAACGGTTTTATATTTCATTGCGGCAATGGCGGCGGTGAAATCTTTGGTGGTCGTTTTGCCATTAGAACCAGAAATGGCAACCACTTGGGGGTGAATCTCATTTAGATAGGCCGCTGCCAGTTGTTGGAAGGCCGTTTGGGTGTTTGGCACCACGATGACGGCAATGTCAGTGGGAATATTTTTGTGATCAGCTTGCCATAAGGTTGCTACAGCGCCGTTTGCAATGGCACCGGCCACATAATCGTGCCCGTCATTGGCACCGATGATGGGGATGAACAATGAACCAGGTGTGGCTTTGCGACCGTCAAATACGGTGTTAGTAACCACGACTGCTTGGTCATTGATGAGTTGTCCATTTAAGAGCTTTGCAATTTTGGCTGGTGTGTAATGCATGATTTCATTTCCTTTTCTATTGTCGCTTGCAACACAAAGCAAACATCCGTTAAATTCATTGTAAAGTGTTTCTTTGTAGCTATCAAATTCTGTTATACTAAAGAGTAATGTTTTAAACAAATCAAACCCCGTATTTGGGATAAAAACTAAGAGGTATTTAATAATCATGGCAAAAGAAATCGGGATTGACTTAGGTACGGCTAATGTTTTGGTCTTCGTGGAAAATGAAGGCATTGTTTTAAATGAGCCGTCAGTTGTTGCGGTTGATACCAAAACTGATAAGGTCTTAGCAGTGGGAACGGAAGCATACCAAATGGTTGGCCGGACACCTGGCAATATCCGTGCTGTGCGTCCACTTAAGGATGGCGTTATTTCTGATTTTGATATGACTGAGGCAATGTTGTCATACTTCATTGGTAAGTTAAAGGTTAAGGGCATGTTTTCACGCCCCAATATCATGGTCGCTGCCCCTACAAATATCACTGAAATTGAACGGAAGGCCATTATTCAAGCCGCTGAAAAAGTTGGTGGGGCTAAAGTCTTTTTGGAATATGAACCAAAAGTTGCCGCAATTGGGGCTGGGTTAGATATTTTCTCACCGATTGCCTCAATGGTTATCGACATGGGTGGTGGTACTTCTGATATCGCTGTTTTGTCATTAGGTGATATCGTTTCAGCGCGTTCAATTCGGATTGCTGGTGACAAGCTAAATGCCGATATCGCTGGTTATATCAAGCGGAAGCATAACCTCCAAATTGGTGAACGGACGGCTGAACAAATCAAGATTAATATTGCTTCGGCTCTACAATCTGATACGCCGGAGGAAATGAACGTCCGCGGGCGTGACACGTATGAAGGGATGCCCCGCTCGGTTGACATTAATGCCAACGAAGTGGAAGAAGCCATGCATGATTCTTTGCAACAAATTGTGGCTGCTGCGCATGAAGTATTGGCCGAAATCCAACCTGAATTGGCCGCTGATGTTATCGACCGTGGGATTGTTTTGACCGGTGGTGGTGCGTTGCTAAAAGATATGGATAAGTTGATTTCACAAGAACTTGGTGTGCCAGTCTTTATCGCTGATCACCCATTGGACAACGTTGCCAAGGGTGCTGGTGAATTACTTGAACACATGCACAATTAAAGTGAGGTAAAAAATGGCATCTCGAAATAAAGCAATTAACGTCGAAATTAATGATTTAGGTAATCAACTCAGCGAAGTTAAAATCAATAAAGTTCGCTTGGGTACGATTGATGAAACCGTGGCCCCTTTGAAAGTTATTTATGGTGACAAGCGCGTCAGCCACGCCAAAACGTTTGACGAAGCAGTTGAATTGTTGATTGCTGAATACAACCTTCATCATTAAAAAGTAACGAGTTAAATTGACAGGAAATAAGCATGGCTAAACGATTTAATAAAAAAGGTGGCGAAATTGATTGGAGTATCATTTTCGTAATATTGATGCTGGCATTAATTGGGCTAGCGTCTATTTATGTGGCCGCTTCATATGATTCAAACGTTGTCAGTGTTGCCCGTATGGTCTTCATGCAGACGATTTGGTACATCTTGGGGATTATTGCCGTGATTATCATTATGCAGTTTGATTCTGAACGGCTGTGGCGAATTGCCCCGTTTGTTTTCTGGGGCGGCGTGGCGCTAATGGTGTTGGTTTTGATTTTCTATAGTCGCCCATACTTTGTTGAAACTGGTGGTAAGTCGTGGTTCCAAATTGGACCACTCACGTTTCAACCTTCTGAAATCATGAAACCTGCCTTTATCCTGATGTTATCGCGAGTTATTGCGGTGCATAATCTGGCCAACGAAGTGCATACTTGGCAATCTGACAAAATGTTGTTAGGTAAAATTGCCTTGTGGACGTTCCCAATTCTAGCGCTTGTTTTATTGCAACATGACTTTGGAACCATGCTCGTCTTCGTGGCGATTGTCTTTGGGATGACTTTGCTCTCTGGAATTTCGTGGAAGATTTTTGGTCCGTTGATTGTCTTGGCTGGTATCATGGGCACCACGGCAATTTTGTTAGTGACCCAAACTTGGGGTCGCCGGATTTTGGAAAACTTTGGCTTTGAAGCTTATCAATTTGCCCGCGTCGATGCTTGGATGAATCCGCAAGGTGATACAACGAACACTGGTTATCAGCTCTGGCAAGCCATGACCGCGATTGGGTCAGGCGGGATCACCGGTACTGGCTTCAATGTCTCACACGTTACAGTCCCTGTGCGTGAGTCGGATATGGTCTTCTCTGTCATTGGGGAAAACTTTGGCTTCTTGGGCTCGCTGCTATTGTTGATGTTGTATTTCTACTTGATTTACCATATTTTCCAAGTGGTTAATGAAACTTCAAATCAATTTTATGCTTACATTGCCTCTGGCGTGGTCATGATGTTGTTGTTCCACATCTTTGAAAATATCGGGATGAACATTGGCTTGGTACCATTGACCGGGATTCCGTTGCCATTTATTTCCCAAGGTGGTTCTGCTTTGATTGGAAATATGATTGGGGTGGGCTTAGTCATGTCGATGCGGTATCATAATCGGTCATACACCTTATCAACGCATGAAGGTTTTGAATAGACAGCGTGATTTGCATACATTTAATAATCAATTAGGCTGGTGCTAGATGGCCAGCCTTTTCTACTAAGTTAGGAGTGATGATATGTTAACAATTGGCTTTATTGGGGCTGGACATATGGCCCAGGCAATGATGAAGGGGTGGCAAAGTTTGGATGAAGTCGCCCAACTGGTGTATTCGCCAAATTCAAAGGAACGGGTTGCCCAAGCATTGGGAATTCAAGCCGCCCCTTCGCTTGAAGCATTATTCCAACAAAGTGACATGGTTGTGTTAGCCATGCCACCTGCTCAATTAGTTGGGGTTGCGGCTACAATCAAGCCACTATTAGCGCAGGCACCGCAAAAAATTATTGTGTCAGTGCTTGGCGGAGTCAGTTTGGAGCAATTGCAAGCAAGTTTAGGTCAACAAAGCTTACTTGTGCGCGCATTGCCAAACGTCAATGTGGCTGTACAACAGGGGTACACTGCCGTGGCGTTTGGTCCGGAGTTGGTCGCCGATATTAAAGGGGCTGTATTTGGCTTGTTGGCGTATTTGGGCCGGGCCGACGAGTTACCGGAAACCCAGTTTGGTGCCGTCAGTGCTTTGGCCGGTTCAGGGCCAGCCTTTGTCGCTGGTTTCATCGATGATTTAGCCCAAGCAGTTACGAGCCAAGGCATTGAAACAGACGTCGCCTATAAGATTGCTTTGCAGACTGTTAACGGGACCGTTGCAGCCTTAACTGGCCAAGAGCTGGGAGCCATTGAATTTGCTAAGACCGTTATGACGCCTGGTGGTTCGACTGAAGCTGGTTGGGCCGTCATGCAAAAGCAAAATATGGCTGCAACCGTTGCTGAAATTATCGCCGCGACGATGCAAAAAAATGCAGAATTTGAAACTATTTAAAAAAAGGGGTTGCACTCGGCAACAAAACCTGATATATTAATATCTGTTGTTAAATACGGCAACGGATATCATGGCTCATTGGTCAAGCGGTTAAGACTCCGGTTTTTCACACCGGCATCCAGGGTTCGACTCCCTGATGAGCTATCAAATAATACAAGAAAAGGTGTTGGCATTAGTCAGCATCTTTTTTTGTAAACGTGTTCAGCCTGGCTGCATTCCTTACCTAACGTTGTTTTGCCACCTCACGCTTTCAGCGCAAGCCGTCAAAACAACGTTAGGACGGAACGCAAAACGCCATGCTTCACACTCTTTTGTAATAGTATTCAAAGTTGCTTACAATTAACTTATGGGGGTATTTTAAAATGACAAAATATAGTGATGAACAACTGCGGGCCATGTTGACGCCCGAAGAATATGCGGTGACCCAAGAAGCGGCCACTGAACGGCCATTTACCGGTAAGTATGATCAATGGTGGGAGGATGGCATTTTTGTTGATGTCGTGAGTGGTGAACCATTATTTAGCTCGACTGACAAATATGATGCGGGTTGTGGTTGGCCAGCCTTCACACGCGGCATCGATGATGAACATATTACACGCCATGTGGATCAATCGTATGGCATGACGCGAACTGAAGTGACATCCAAAGAAGCCGGGTCACATCTGGGGCATGTCTTTACGGACGGGCCAATTGAGCAAGGTGGTTTACGGTATTGCATTAATTCAGCGAGTTTAAAATTCATTCCTAAAGCTGAGTTGGCGGGGACGGAATATGAGCGGTATTTGGCGTTATTTAAGTTATAATGTTTAAAAGGGAGATTGTGCAATGACCAAAACTTTCATTACCGATTTAGATGGCACGTTTTTAAATGATCAACACCAATTTGATCGGGCGTTATTTGCTGACGTCCTAGCCCAAATTGAAGCCCAAGCTGGCCATTTTATTGTGGCTAGTGGCCGTGATTACAAAATGGCGGCGCATGTGTTTGCTGGCTTTGAAGAGCGCATTAGCTTTGCTGTTGATAATGGTGCCACTATTAAGACCGCTGATGGGCAATTGAATGCGGTGACGGCCATTTCTCCGGCTGGGCTGCTGGATTTACAAAGCCAAATTGATCAGATGGGCAACTATCCCGCTGATGGAGCCATTGCGGTCACCACTGATAAAATCTACTCGCTCACACCAGTGGATGATTTGATTGCTGAATTTAGAGCGATTATGACTGCATTATACGGTGAATTTCACCGTGTTGAAACGCTGCAAGATATTGCTGAGCCAGTGATCAAGGCTTCATTATTCTATGGGAATGAGTTGAACGATAAATTTATTAATAACATTCGCGCTGTGAATGGGGCTGTACATGCTACCACGCCTGGGTTTGGGGTGGTTGATATCATGGCCCAAGGAATCAATAAGGCCGTTAGTGTCAAAAAAATTATGGCACATTATGGCGCCGATCCAGCTCAATCTTATGCGTTTGGGGATGGGATGAACGACTTGGAAATGTTGCAGTTAATCGCACATCCACATAAGATGCCAGTTGCAGATGAACGCTTATTGGACCTTGGGTTTGCCACGGCCATTGCGGGGCATAATGAGTCAGGGGTCTTAAAAACCATTCAACAAATTTTAGCGCAGTAGATTTAAACCCTAAGCCGCATTTAGGTATATAATGAATACAATTAGATTATCGGAGGATAGATTGATGACGAAATGGCGTTTAGAAGCCTTGAAGTATGAGGATGATTTGTTAACGGACTTGCAAGAAATTTTGGCAATTCCATCAGTTCGTGACGATGCAAATGCGACGGATGATGCACCTTTGGGACCTGGACCCAAGGCAGCATTGTTGAAGTTTGAAGAATATGCTAAGCGTGATGGCTTCAAAGTTGGTAATTACAAAGACTTAGTTGCCTATGCTGAATTAGGTGATCCTGATGCCAAAGAATCATTAGTCGTTGTTGGGCACTTGGACGTGATGCCAGCCGGTGATGGTTGGACAAAGGATCCATTTACGCCAGTGATTGAAGATGGCCGTTTGTATGCGCGTGGGTCATCTGATGACAAGGGACCTTCATTTGCAGCTTATTATGCCTTGAAGTTGCTCAAGGATTTGAATGTGCCTTTGAAGCGCAAAATTCGCGTTGTGATGGGGATCGATGAAGAATCTGATTGGACTGGGATGGACGAGTTCTTCGCCGCTGAAGGCCAACCTACTTTGGGCTTCTCACCTGACGCTGAATTCCCAATCATTAATGGTGAAAAGGGTAACGTGTCAATTTTGGTTGATTTTGATGCGACGAATGGTGGAACTTACAAGTTGCTCAGTTTTGCGGCTGGTGAACGGGCCAATATGGTGCCTGGAACAGCACGGGCAACCGTTGAAGCATCAACCACGCAAGCTGCTAGCCAATTAGCAACTGATTTGACAGCTTACTTGGCTGCTGAAACCCGAGTTAAGGCTGAAGCTGTTGTTGACGGTGCACAAGTTGCTTTGACTTTCTATGGTAAGCAAGTCCATGGGGCCATGCCTGAAACTGGTGAAAACGCCGGCACGTATTTGGCTAACTTCTTAAAGGCCTTTGATTTTGGTGGTAATGCTAAGGGATATCTCCAATTCTTAGGGGATGCTGTGCATGACGATTCAGTTGCTTCAAAGATTGGTGCAATCAAGCACGATGATTTGATGGGTGATTTGTCAATGAACATCGGTATTCAAAAGTTTGTGGCTGGTGAAGCTGGTTCAATTAACTTGAACTTCCGTTACCCAAAGAACACGGACCCAGATGCCATTGAAGCTGCTGTGAAGAGTGGCTTTGCAGCTGACTTTGTTGCTAAGACTAGTCAAGGCGCACATAACATGGCACCACACTATGTGCCTAGTGATGATCCACTAGTTGCCACGTTGTTGAAGGTTTACCGTGAGCATACTGGTTTGCCAGCGGGTGAACAAGTTATCGGTGGTGGAACCTTTGGCCGGTTGTTTGAACGTGGTGTCGCCTTTGGGGCCATGTTTGAAGGTGTGCCAGATACGATGCACCAAGCTGATGAATTCTATCCAGTAGCTGATTTGACACGTTCAATGGCGATTTTTGCCCAAGCAATGTATGAACTCGCAAACGATTAATAAAAGTTTGAGTCTGGTTAAACCAGGCTCTTTTTTATATAAAAGTCCTGAAAATAGACAAAAAGTAAGCAACATGTTAAGCTTATTCCTGAAAAAGGGAAGGAAAGGTGACGTGCTGTGTTTAAGAATGTATTACTCGCAATAACTGCAATAATCATCCCGCTGTTTGCTGTGGATTTAGTCCATGCAGACACAACAACGCCAACTATTGAAGAAATTACAACCCCTGAAATTACCACACAAGGCGAAGTGGAACCGGCACAAGGCATTGCTGAAGAGAATGCGCCAATCGGAATCGAGCTGCCAACAGCAGAGGATAATCAGGTTGCGACAACGCCAACTGAAAAAGAGCTTGATGTAACCCCTGAGCCCACTAAACCTAGCAAAGATGCTGAGATTAGTGACTCAGTAACTCCGGAAACAGAAACTAAACCGGCTAATCAGCAACCAGCTAAACAAGTGATTGTATCAACAACGAGTCAAACGGAAAATAAAGCCACTTCAGCTACCGTTAGTTCACACAAGAGTAAAGCAACTACCGCTACAAAAACGGCAACTAAACAAGTGGCAGCAGCAACTACAACAGAATCAACAATAGAGTCCACAATAGAGCCCGTCACAACGCCGCAACGGACGCGGGTGGCCGTGGTATCACCGACAACGGGGACGCCACTGAATGGACCAATCGTTGAAACTATGGTCTCGACACCGGCTTCGCTTGAAAATGCCCAGAAGACAGCGGCCGTTTTAGATGTTGATACTGCCACACCTGCCACTAAGGGGATGTTGGGGATCAAAAAAATTACGGCCACGCCACTGAGCCACGATATGTGGTTACCAATTGTGGTTACCTGGATTTCTGGAGCATTACTAATCTGGATCGTCGTATTTTTGCTAATTCAACGGCGTCAACATATTAAATTAGCACAGATGCTCAATAAAACAGCTAACACCAATTGAACTAAATAAAGAATGCCTTTGAGATGGACCGATTAATGTCGGTTTCAAAGGTTTTTTTGTTTTCAAGCGGGCTAAAACTGGGGAATCACCAAGTTAATCCGTTAAAGTGGATAAATATATTAGTGGATTAGCCTCTTCTGTAAACGTTTTGTGAACGTTTTGTGAAAAACGCTTTAAATTAGGGGTTGAAAGTGTATTATGAAAGTTAAATGAGACGTTTTTGTGGGGGTTCTATATGAAAAAATCTGGTTTATTGCTATTTTTTGGTTTAATTGTGATTTTATTGCCTGTTCGAATTACACATGCACAAACGAGTACCAAGACTCAAGGGGCGAGTTCTTTTTTGATGCGCACGCTTGCTGTCAATCCACAAACACCAGATGATGAATACATCGTGGCGACTCCTAACGACGTGGTAATTCCCGCCGTTAAATCAGTTGTACAGGTGCATAAGGCTAGTCAAACTGCAAAATCACACTCGATCAACGATTCATATAAGGTTGAGCGCTTGGCAACAAATGCGACTGAGCCATCAGCGGTAGTTGAGTCTAAAGCCCATGTTAATGCGAGTGGCGAGACGGTTTATCCGAGTGATGAAGCCGTAGCCGTAGCGTTGGAAAAGAAAGCTGTGAACGAGCGAGTTAACCAAATGGTCGTTACGACTGATGAGAACGCTGCTAGTGAATCAGTGGTGCGCTTTGACGATGATCGACATGGTGTGTTGCGGCAAATTAATTTCTTTGCCCTTCACAATAATAAGCATTCCGTTTGGTTGTCAGTGATTACTAGTTGGGTGATAGTGGCATTATTTGCTTGGCTGGGGGCTTATATCTTTATTTACCGACGTCAATTACGTAAGATTCAAGCGATGTTGAACAAGTCAATTGATGAAAAAATCGCCAGTTAAAAGATGTACAATCTGCAACGAATATTAAATAGCTAGGAAAAATGTTTCCTAGCTATTTCTTTTTGGTTAACAAACGTCTTAAATTCAGTATTAGTCGCAAATAATTCAAATTATCAAGTTAACTTGTAAACATAGTTTAAAATAATTTGCACGCTGCGAATAGAAAGCTGGTGATAAGATGAGTAGCATTATTGTATATGATTCAAAGTACGGCACAACTGACAAGTACGCTGAATGGTTAAAAACTGAATTGGGTATCAGTAAGTATCGCTTTGACGAACTGGGCGCATTGAATTTAGCAGCCTATGATACTGTTATTTTGTGCACGCCGGTGTATTTTGGGTCAATGACCTTGGCGCAAAAAGTTATCCATCTGTTGCAAGGCCAAAAACAAGCCGCTCCACAACTCTTTTGGTTAGTAACGGGCGTGCATAATATTGACGAAAAATATATGACCAGCTTAATTAATCGCAATTTGCCAATGCATGTGCAAGTCAACAGCTTGTTCTATCAAATCAAAACACAAATGAACACGCATAAATTGACGATGAAACATCGCTTGATGATGCAGTGGATGAAGACGGCCGAACATACTAATAATCCGTTGTACACGAATGAAGAGGGTGTGGTTGAAACTGTTGAAGTCAAACAAAGCGCTCTGCAAAAGCTCCTGTTCGATGTGCGCGCGCATGAACGCCTAATCTCATTAAATTAATTCCTTCGATGTATTCTTTTACGCGCCATTGTGTGCTTAAATGGATATACCGGAGGATTTTTAACATGAAGCAAGAGAAAATTTTAGCTGAGTTAACCGCAGTTGAAATCAAGGTACAAGTTAATGATACGGTCACATCGACCAATCTGTTAGCCAAAGCCGAATTGGATACAAATTCCTTAACTGGACCCAAAGCGTTTATTGCTAGTCAACAAACCGCTGGCTACGGGCGTCGTGGCCGGGAGTTTTATTCGCCTAAGCGCGGCGTGTATATCACAATGGCTATCCCACTTGAGATGGTCAACGCGCTTAAGCCAGGCCTCATTACCACCGGCTTGATTGTCAAAACCGCCAAAGTCATTCAGGCACAATTTAGCGTGCCGGTCCAGATTAAGTGGGTCAATGATTTATATTTACATGATTTAAAAGTCGGGGGCATGTTAGTTGAAGTATACAATGACGCGATGATTATTGGCTTGGGCTTAAATGTAAATACCACGGCATTTCCAGCCGAGTTACAAGGTAAAGCGGGTTTTATAACGACGAATTCCACAGAATACGAAGCACTTGGCGGGCAAATTTTGGCGGCTTGGTTGGCGTATTTCAAGCAACCAGATTTAGATATTTTGACCCAATATCGCCAATTGAGTTATGTCTTAAACAAAGAAGTCACCCTCCAATATCAAAAAGAAGTCTTAACTGGCCAGGCGGTTGATATTACCGCAGATGGCAGTTTAGTGCTTGACATCAATGGAGAATTACAAGAATTTAATACCGGTGAAGTTACCAAAGTGCTCACTGTTGGAGGAAATCAAGTATGAAAACACAACGTTTAGTTTTAGCTGGCTTATTCGCTGCGGTCATCGCCGTGTTGGCTCCGTGGGCGATTCCGTTGCCCTTTGTGCCCATTTCGATGCAAACCCTCATTATCCCTTTAGTGGCTTCATTAGTGGTGTGGCAAGTTAGTCTCGGGGCCACACTGGTCTATATTTTATTAGGCGTCATTGGGTTACCGGTTTTTGCTGGTGGGGCAAGTGGAATTGGAGTTTTGCTGGGTCCAACGGGTGGGTATCTCATTTTTATGCCACTCTTCCCCTTGATTATCGGCTTGATGACGGCGCTTAAACGTAACACAACCACTTTAGTAGCTAGCAATGTCATCGCTGCGATTGTGCAATTATTCTTAGGGACGGTGTGGTTGATTTTGGCTGCGCACATGACTTGGTCAAGTGGCTTTAGCGTCGGGTTTACGATCTTTATAATTCCAACCTTGTTGAAGGTAGCAATTGTTATTTTATTAACTTTTGCCATTGCCAAGGCTTTAAAACTCCCACTAGGCAAACAACGATAATAATCCTAGCCTAGACGTGTATAATAAGTAAGATATTAAAATGAGAGTTGATTAACAAATGGAAAATAAAGTTTTTGTGTTGACGGGTAATACAGGCACAGGTAAGACCACAGTCGCCAATTACCTACTCAGTCAACATAATGTCCCCAAAGTCATTACCCATACAACCCGACCGCCACGCTACAATGAACAAGATGGCATTGATTATTATTTTGAAGATGCCACCAGTTTTGCAAAAAATCGGCTTCTCGAATCTGTTGAGTATTCAGGTGCACAATATGGTTCTTCGTGGGAAGGTTTAGAGCGGGGGTGGCAGCATAGCCCGCTTATCTCGATTGTCATTGATACGGCCGGTGCGATTACGTATGCGCGCGAGTTAGGTGAGCAAGCGGTGATTATCTACTTAACGGTTACAGATGCCACTGAAATCGTGGAGCGCTTAATTGAGCGCGGTGACAATGCGGATGCCGTCAAAAAACGCTTAGATAGTACCGAATTTAAACGCGACTTAGCTGTGCCAGTTGAATTGGGCGATCAAGCGTATGTCATTATCAATGACGACTGGTCAACGACAAAAAATCAAATTGACCAAATATATAACGACATCTATGCTATTTGAGTTTGTTCGCAAATTCATAACTTGCATGCGTCGTGTTCTAATTAATGTTCGTCATTAGCTAGTAGTAATAACAAAATAATTGCCATAATTCGGTATTGTAGTATATATTAAATATATGCTCCCATAAATTTAAGAGCAACACATATTATTTACACACAGGCTCTTTTTAAGTTATTGGCGAATTGTTAATGGAGACGAACATATATGACGACGATTAAATTTGATAATGTAGAAAAGTACTATGGCAATTTTCATGCATTAAAAAATATTAACCTGACCATCAAGGAAGGGGAAACCGTTGTGATTATTGGCCCATCTGGCTCTGGTAAGTCGACTTTGATTCGTACGATTAATGGGTTAGAAGCCATTCAAGCGGGTCATTTGTATGTTGATGACCAGGATGTGGCGGATCCAGAGACCGATATTACCCAAGTGCGGCAAAATGTCGGGATGGTGTTTCAACAATTCAATCTATATAACAACAAGACGGTGTTAGAAAACGTCATGTTGGCGCCACGGGTGGTATTAAAGCGTGATGCTGCTGAAAATAAGGCGGTTGCGTTGAAATTACTTGACCAGATGGAGATGTGTGACTGGGCTGATAAGATGCCCGCGAGTTTATCGAGTGGGCAAAAACAACGAGTCGCCTTGGCGCGTTCGTTGGCCATGCAGCCCAAAGCAATGTTGTTTGACGAACCAACATCAGCTTTGGATCCGGAAATGTCCAATGATGTTTTGCAAATTATGCACGATATTGTCAAGAATTCAGCGATGACGATCGTTGTCGTAACCCACGAGATGGGCTTTGCAAGGCAAGTGGCTGACCGAGTGATTTTTATGGCTGATGGGGAAATTGTCGAAGATGCCCCCGCTGATGAGTTTTTCAATCACCCCAAGGATCACCGCGCAAAGATGTTTGTAATTTACACTGAAGCAGAGTATTGAAGGAGATTAGCAAAATGGCAATGATTGATTTTAAGAACGTTGATAAGTATTATGGTGAGTTTCACGCATTAAAGAATATTAATTTAACAGTCGAAGATGGTGAAACAGTTGTTTTGATCGGCCCTTCAGGTTCTGGTAAGTCAACGTTGATTCGGACTATTAATGGATTAGAAGCCATTCAAGGTGGCGATTTGATTGTGAACGATCAAGACTTGGCTAATCCAAATACGGATATTAATCGCTTACGTAAAAACGTTGGAATGGTGTTCCAACACTTTAACCTCTACAACAATAAGACGGTCTTGGAAAACATCATGCTCGGACCGCGGTTGGTCTTAAAGCGTGACGAAACAGAAAACAAAGCGATTGCTATGGAATTGTTGAATCGGGTGGGTTTGGCTGATTGGGCTGAAAAAATGCCATCAACTTTGTCTGGTGGACAAAAGCAACGTATCGCCATTGCGCGTTCGTTGGCAATGAAGCCTAAAGCACTTTTATTTGACGAACCAACGTCAGCATTGGACCCCGAAATGGTTAACGACGTTTTGAAAATCATGCGCGAAATTGCGCAAGATTCATCAATGACGATCGTGGTGGTGACGCACGAAATGGGCTTTGCCAAGCAAGTGGCCGATCGGGTTATCTTTATGGCGGATGGCCAAATTCTAGAAGATTCACCAACTAAAGAATTCTTTGAACAGCCAAAGGAGCCACGGGCCCAACAATTCTTGTCACAAATCATGCATTAGCATAGGAGGAGTCAGATATGAAGTCATGGATTACTAAAACCATGGTGGGATTGCTGTCAGCCTCGTTGGTCGGACCATTGTTGGTCGCACCGGCTTATGCAGCAACAACCAAAAAGGATACAGTTATAAAGCGAATCAAGAAAACCGACAAAATGACGTGGGGTGTCAAAGCCGACACGCGCTTGATGGGCTTGATGAATGTTGAAAATGGTAAGATTGAAGGTTTGGATATTGATATGGCCAAGGCGATTACCAAGCGTATTGATCCAAAAGCCAAGCCAGTGTTTGTCCAAGTTACCTCAGGGACACGGATTCCATTGTTAATTAATGGGAATATCGACGCGGTGATTGCCACGATGTCAATCACGCCAGAACGCGCTAAAATTGTTGATTTTTCAAACAAGTATTTCAAAGCCGGGCAATCATTATTGGTTGTCAAAAGCTCAAAAATCAAAAATATTGAAGACACTAATCACAAAGGCGTGACTGTGATTGGGGTGGCTGGGTCAACATCAGTGGAAAATTTTGCTAAGTTGGCACCCAACGCCAAAGTCTTGGCCTTGCCAGATTACGCCACTGCTTTGACCGCGTTGAAAGCTGGACAAGGGGATGCGCTAACAACTGACAATGGAATTTTGGCGGGAATGGCCGCTGAAGATCATACATTGAAGGTGGTTGGTGGCACGTTCACTAACGAGCCGTATGGAATCGCCTTTGCAAAGGGCAATCCAAAGTTAGTCAAAGCGACCAACAAAGCCATCAAGGATATGAAAAAAGATGGCTCATACGAAAAGATCATCAAGAAGTGGTTTGGCACAGTACCAGGCATGAATTGGAAGGAGTTGGCTAAATAATGATTAATTTATTTTCACACTACAGCGGCCAATTCATTGAAGGTTTTGGCTGGACACTATTTTCAAGTGTCATCGCTTTGATTGGTTCACTGATTTTAGGAACCATCTTTGCGTTATTCCAAGTTATTCCCAATAAGCCCTTAAATATCATCGGGCGCATTTATGTCGAAATTTTGCGAAACATCCCATTGTTGGTGATTACCATGTTCTTTTACGTGGTGGTGGCCAAGACCATGAAGCTGGATGGCTTCACGGCAGGGACCATTGGGTTGACGCTGTATACTTCAGCCTTTATTGCCGAAACCGTGCGAGCTGGAATCTTAGGGGTCAACACTGGTCAACTCGAAGGGGCGCTGTCAAATGGAATGACATGGAATCAAGCCATGCGTTACATTGTGTTGCCGCAAGCCTTCAAATTGGTGATCCCACCATTGGGTAATCAATTTATCAATTTGGTTAAGAATTCATCAATTCTTGCGTTCGTAGCTGGCTTTGATTTAATGTATCAAGCCAACCAAATTTCACAATTAACATTTGATACGTTCAATCCATTTATTATTGTTGGATTGATGTACCTAATCATTACGCTACCAATTAGCTATTACATGGCTTATTTGGAAAAGCGTTTAGCAAAGGAGGCGTAAACCATGCAAGATTTTATCAATGCTTATTCATGGATTAATATACGTTTCTTGTTGCTAGGCTTGTGGGTGACGATTCAAGTAGCCGTGGTATCAGTTATCTTGAGCTTTATTATCGGTTCAATTCTGGGGACGGTGCGATACGTCAAGATTCCATATCTTTCACGCATTGTCGGGGTGATTATTGATATCATCCGTAATTTGCCGTTGTTGTTGATTTTGTTCTTCACGTATTTCGCGTTACCAAAGATTGGGATTCACATGGGTATTATGACCAGTGCCATATTTGGGTTGACGATTTTTGAATCAGCGATGTTGGCTGAAATTGTCCGGGCTGGAATTGTCGGCGTGGATAAGGGTCAGTTGGAAGGGGCGATTTCAAATGGAATGACGTTCTATCAAGCTTTGTGGTATATTATTTTGCCACAAGCTTATAAGACGATGATTCCACCGATTGTTTCGCAATTTATTTCGTTGATCAAGGATACGTCGTTGGCGACGATTATTGTGTTGCCGGAGTTGACTTATCGGGCGCAGATTATTTATGCGCAGAATCCAAAAGATATTGTGCCGATGTTCTTGGCTTTGGCGGTGCTTTACTTTATTTTGAATTATGCTTTGTCAGTTGTTGCGCGGATTATCGATCGGCGAATGGCGGTTTAACTAAATTCATATTAGAAGTCCTTTCCTTTGGGGAGGGGCTTTTTTATGTTGTTTGGCGGGGTTCTTTGCCACTTTCAGTGGCAAGGTGTTTAGGCTTGGTGGTGGTCAGGGCTCCGCTTGGCTGCTGTTGAAGTGGGCGACAGAGTCCCACTAGTCTAAGGGATTCGGCTCCGTGCAAGCACGAAACCAACTCCCTAAGACCGCGTTGGTGCCGCTACCTCGCTT
>JAITQG010000060.1 GCA_031289015.1 Lactobacillaceae bacterium | reverse complement strand
ATTCATAAATTATTTATTTAAGGCCCGCCAGACAGATGTGTTTGGCGGGCCTTTAATTATGCTATTTTATGAATAAACTCATCAGTAATACAATCAACAAACCGACAACGGCAACAATCGTTTCTAGAACTGTCCAAATTTGCAACGTTTGTTTAACGTCCAAATCAAAGTATTCCTTAAACATCCAGAAACCAGCATCGTTGACGTGCGAGGCAGCCAATGATCCAGCTCCAATGGCCAAGACCATCAATGCCGGATTGATACCTGCATTAGCCATCAAAGGTTGGACTAAGCCGGCTGCCGTCAATGCAGCAACTGTCGCGGAACCGAGGGCGATTCGCAAAATCACGGCAATCAACCACGCCAAGATCAATGGTGACAAACTCGAATGCTTAAAGAGCACCGCGATTTGATCAGAGATTCCACCATCAATCAAGATTTGCTTAAACGCAGCACCACCACCGATAACCAATAGTAACATCGCAATTGACTTAACAGAATCTTCAACCGTTAACATCATTTCCTTAGTTGTGCGATGTTGATGCCAACCCATGGCCCAAAATGCAAAGACCAATGAGAAAATCATGGCTGCCACGGGATTCCCAATCATCATCATGAAGCCTTCAAGGCTAGCTGGGTAGTGCACATTGCCAGCTTGATCAGTAACTGCTTGAATAGCTTTCCCATCATTGGTGATGATGGTGTAAATGGTCGTCGCCGCCATCAATAGCACTGGCATGAGTGACGTTAACACTGACAATCCAAATGAAGGTGTGTCTTCTAATTTAAATTCCTTTTGTTCACCAAACGCCGTTAATTTCTTTTTGATCGTAAAGGCTTCAGGCGCATACTTAGCTGCCAATTTAGAGAACAACGGTCCAGCAATAATGGCCGTTGGAATCGCTACGATTAACCCATACACTAACACGTGCCCTGGGTTAGCGCCCAATGCAGTTGAAATCGCCGTTGGTGCTGGATGGGGTGGCAAAAAGCCATGGGTAACTGACAAGCCGGCTGCCATTGGAATTCCAAGGTACAACAACGGTACGCCAGCTTCCAGGGCAATCGCAAAGACAATCGGAATCAATAAGACCATCCCGACTTCAAAGAAGAGGGCAATTCCAATGATGAAACTGGCCACCATAATGGCTAATTGCAACCGCTTTTTACCAAAAATATTAATCAAAGTGTGCGCAATTCGATACGCACCACCAGCATCAGCGACCAACCGGCCTAGCATTGCACCAAAGCCAAAGACAATGGCTAATTCACCCAATTGGCTAGCAATTCCATTTTGAATTGACACCGGAATTTGACCAAGGGGCATACCCAAGCCCACCCCGACGGCGACTGACGTTAAAATCAATGAAACAAATGTGTTGATTTTAAATTTAATAATCAAAACCAACAAGAATAAAATACCTGCTACTAAAACTGCAAAGTCCATATTTTTGCCCCTCCTAAATGGTTAATAATTAGTTATATTTCCGTTGAAAATCAGCAATGCTCTTATACTCAGTTTGTAATTGTCGACTTAACCGAATGAAAATTGGTGCCAAATCACGATAAGTTGCATAATTTGCAGGATTTGGTTCATATGTTTGGGCTTCCCCAACCATATCAGCAATCACATCCAATGAGTCAACCAAGCCCAATGCTTTTTGGGCCATGACGGTTGCCGCTAAAGCTCCTGATTCAAAAGCTTTAGGGACCGTCACACCTTGTTCAAAAATATCGGCCATCATTTGGCGCCACAATGGTGAACGTGCAAAGCCACCAGTTGCTTGAATTGAAGTGAGGTCACCCACCACTTCTTCAAGGGCCAAGGAAACCATGTAAATATTAAAAATAATCCCTTCTAAAACAGCCCGAATCATGTGTGCACGCGTATGCTGGTGCGTGATACCAAAGAATGAACCCCGCGCATTGGCATCCCAAATTGGTGCGCGTTCACCGCCTAAGTACGGATGGAACAATAGTCCATTAGCACCCGCCGGTATTTTACCAGCAATTTCAGTTAACAAATCATATGAATCAATGCCCATCAACTCAGCTGTGGCCTTTTCATCATCAAACATATTATCGCGTGCCCACCGAAAGACATCCCCACCATTATTTACTGGGCCACCAATCACCCAATGGTCGCGATCCAAAGCATATGTGAACGTCCGGCCCTTTGGGTCAACGCGCGGTGCATCAGTCACCACACGAATTGCCCCAGAGGTTCCGATAGTCACAGCGGCCACACCAGGCTTAATGGCATTTACGCCCAAATTTGACAGCGGTCCATCCGCAGCACCATAAACAAACGGTGTGTCAACGGGCAAGCCCATGGCCTCCGCATATTCACTAACCATGCCCCGTTCAATTTCGTATGGCTCGACTGGCGTTGGTAATTGAGCGGCCGTAATGTTAGTGGTCTTCAACGCTTGTTCATCCCAAGCCAGCTCAAAAATATTAAACAAGCCGGTGCCAGAAGCAATCGAATAATCCATCTTATTTGCTCCAAACAACCGATGAAAAAGATATTCTTTAATCCCTAAATAATGTTTGGCCTGGTTAAAAATCTCAGCATGCTCATTTTGTAACCACAACAATTTAGACAATGGCGCCATCGGATGGATCGGCGTCCCAGTCTTACTATAAAGTTGTGCCCCCAAGTCATTTGCTTTCAAAGCTTCTGTATACTTAACCGACCGTGTATCAGCCCAAGTAATAATCCGCGTTAACGGTTGCCAAGCTTCATCAAAAGCGATCAGTGAGTGCATCGCAGACGAAAATGAGACTGCCAAGATTTTTCCATCCACCGCAGCAAGTGCGACCTCTTTGACTGCAGCTAAAAATGCATCCCAAATTTCTGTCAAATCCTGTTCGGCCATATCTGGTTCGTCACGATACAACTTATACCCTTGATTAGCGCTGGCAATTACTTGACCTTTAGTATCAAATAAAACAGCTTTGGTGGAAGTCGTCCCCAAATCTACACCAATTAAATAATCCATTTCTTCCCCTTTCAAATAAAAACATAAAACAAACGACTTACTTATTGTATGTAAGTTGCTTTGAAAATGCAAGCGTTTACATATTGTCTATAGCATACTAAATCGTACCCAAAGATGCTAAAGATACCCACCATAAATCAGCATATTCGATTTCGGTGGCGCCGATAACAACGCCCAGCTCAGTATATCCCTGGACAAAGCCGGTGATAAGGGCCGGGATTTGTTGATCCTGTTTTGAAGCTTGTTGGATTTGCACTAATTCATGATTAGCAAACGCATGTTCTAAAATTGGCAACATGGCTTGACTACTCATTTCCGGCATGCGCGCTTGTTGCATGCGCTGTGCACGTTGGGCAGTGTATTTATTTACATCCTCGGTGTGATCAGAAAGAGCAAATCCACCCCATTTGACCATGCCTCGATCTTGATAATCCCTTTGAAAAAAATTGGCTGCCATGTTTAATGTATAAGCCGATAAATCACCCATATGCATTGCCTCCATTATGTCCACCAACAAGGCCAATGCGATTCAACATCGTGCCCCCCTCAGTCGCACTCGATGCTTTATAAACCGCATCAATGCCATAGTTTTTGCGTAATTCATCGATGACACTATCAATCGTTCTTTGTTTGCTAGTCGTGGCCGCTGGCATAAACAAATCCAATTGTTCAACGCCTGCAGCTTGTAATTTGCCTGCAGTGACACCGACATTGCGCACAACTTCACCCTGATAATTTTGTTTAAACAATGTTGTTAAGCCTTGTGTAATTAATTTATTAGTGTTGGTCGGCGTTATTTTCATTTGCACTGAAAATCCATGGTTATGGCTAGTGGCTTGTTCCGTATGCGCAAACCCAATCCACAGGCTGATTTGACCGGCAACAACGCTTTTAGCCCGTAATCGACTAGCCACTTGTTCCCCGATTTCGCGAATGACGACAATCAGTTCTTCTGCCTTGGAATAATCGCGTGGTAACACTTGGCTATTACTGATTGAATTTTCTTTGGGTTGATACTTATCGCGAATCAAACTTCGATCGATGCCCCAAGCCAGCGCATACAAGTCAATGCCCTTAACGCCTAAATGCTGCTTTAATTTATACGGATTGTAGGCTGCTAAATCGCCCATACTAAAAATGCCGAGCCGATTCAGCTTTTTAGCCGTACGTGCCCCGATACTCCATACATCAGATAATTTTTCAATCGGCCATAATCGATCAGGAATGTATTCGTAATGCCATTCGCCAATGAGACTATGCGCATGTTTAGCTTCTAAATCAAGCGCTAATTTAGCCATCGCGGGCGTATCGCCAATCCCGATGGTGGTGTAAATCCCCGTTTCAGCCTTAATGTGTTTTTGAATGATGCGTGCCAATTCAGCTAAAGTTAATGATTTACCAAATTTTGATTTGAGATATTGCATACTATCCGTCAAATCCAAGATGCTCTCATCAATTGAGTAAATATGTAAATCTTCATCCGCAACATATTCGCGGTAAATGTCATTAATTTGCTTATTTTTTTGAATGTACAAATTCATCCGCGGGGGCACGATAATTAATCGGGCATCTTTGGGCACGTCACGTTGGCGCATGACGTTTTTGATCCCTAGTAATTGTTTGGCGCGTGGGGATGCTGCCAAGACTAAGCCACCATTGGTATTTTCTTGATTACTCATCACTACCAGAATCGATTGGAGCGGATTGAGCCCGAGTTCGACGCTCTCAACACTGGCATAAAAACTTTTAGAATCAATCACCATAATAATGCGGCGTGGTTCGATTTTGTAAACGTCAATGATTTTATCTGCTTGCTGCATTAGAATCACCTACCAAATTTCGATTTATATATATTAAGTTAAACCTAATATTGGTAAAAATCAAGTTATTTCCATCAGTTCACTAATTGTTTTTTGAGCACAAAAAAAGCCGCACCGACAAGCGGTCCAGCTTCAAAAATATTTAGATTACCACCAACCATTGGCAATTCGAAAGGCCACGGCGCCATCAATTGAACCATAGCGTTGGGTGGCATAATTCAACATGCCCGCGGTTTGGGTTGCCACGCTGCCAGTGCCCCAAGCTTGCATCGTTTGCCCTAAGCCACGATATCCAGCTGGCGAAATGGCGTCTGGATTACCACCTGATTCGGGTAGCACAATGGTTTGCCACATTGCATCAGTTCCACCATTAGCGATGAATTGATCATAGACGGAACCAGAATTATTAACTACGGGCGTTGTGTCAGCCACCGTGGTCGTTGGTGCTACGGCAGGTGTCGTTTCTGTAACTTCAGGTGTGCTGGTCAAAGTGACCGGATTAGTTGAAATCGCTGAATTAGCGTTATCGTCAATATTCAAAGCGTCCCCCACAAAGATCCAATTGACATTTTGAATGCCATTTTTAGCGGCAATCGCTTCAATCGTTGTGCCATACACTTCGGCGATTTCACTCAAGGTGTCCCCTGATTTAACCGTATATGTGGCAGCGTTGGCCGTTCCTGTCGTGGTCAAGACCCCAGTGGCAACTAAGCCAACTAAAATTGATTTTACTTTAAACATGCTAATTATCTCCTCTGTATATCTAGCCAACCTACGTCGTAATTCCCCCAAGAACTACTTCATTGCATTCACGTGGTTGGGCTAGTGTTTTAACTCGTTTTGAATTTTTGTTTCAAAACAACAGAGATAAGCTTATCAAGTGTGCCGGTGTTAATATTACGGTTAATTGTCAAAAAGCGCGTCAACCCATCTTATTCACTTGTTTTTTGTAACTAAAAAGCAACACTGCTGGGCTTTTTTGACCCATTTTTCGTTAGTAAAGCGTTTTACGAGAAAATATTTTACCAGTTAACAAACTCGTTTTTAGAAATATTTTTGCACCCATAGACCCCGTTTTTTTGAAATCTCTTGCTAACTCCCTTCAACATTGCAGCTAGATTGCAAAAATTAAGTTACGATTTATTGGCTACCGTAACAAAAAAGCGCCAATAATCCGTAGATTACCTGCGCTTTTGCATGCATTATTACATCGCTTTGAGGGCCGCAATTCGTTTTTCCATTGGTGGATGCGTTGAAAATAGTTCATTCATCCCGCCACTTTTTAACGGATTACTAATATAGAGGGCCGCACTTTCAGCAGAAACATTGCCTGGTGACATGGGTTCGCTGCTCGAAATTTTTTCCAAGGCATTGATGAGGCCTTCAGGATTACGGGTTAATTCCACCGCGCCAGCATCGGCGAGATACTCACGGTTTCTAGAAATCGCCATTTGGACAATCGTCGCTAACAATGGCGCGGCAATCATGACCACCACCGAAATGGCGATTCCAATAAGATTGCTACCATTCCCGTCACGATCATTGCGACTGCGCCCACCACCCCACCACATGGCATTGGTCCCAATGTTGGCAATTAAGGCAATGGCGGAAGTTAAAGCTACGGCCAACGTTTGAATCCGAATATCGTAATTGCGCACGTGGGTCATTTCATGGGCCATCACGCCTTCTAGTTCGTCACGATTTAACCGCGCTAAAATCCCTGACGTGGCTGCCACGGCGGCATGTTGGGGATTATTCCCCGTTGCAAAAGCATTTGGTGAGGCATCATTAATGATAAAGACGCGCGGCATAGGCACATTAGCGACCAATGCCATATCTTCAACAATGTGCCACAACTCAGGCGCTTGGTCAGCACTCGTCACCTCTTTAGCGTGATTCATCGCCATGACCACGTCAGTCGATTGACTAAACATATACCCCGCATAAACCAAGCCGGCAACCAGGGCAATCACAACCCCAATCGTCGTATCTTGCCATAAGAAATAGCCTAAAGCAGCTCCAACGGCTGCGATAAATAGGAAGAAACCAAAAAACAATACAACCGTCTTGCGTTTGTTTTTGGCAATTTGATCATATAACATCTGCCACGTGCTCCTTACTTATCATTGAGAGAAACTGTTGGCAAAGCCTTGTCAGCTTCATCCACTTGCAAAAAATTACTTGGCTGAAAATGATGTAAATTAGCCACAATTGAACTCGGAAAAGTCTGTAATTTCATATTGTAACTAGCCGTTGTTGCATTAAACAACTGGCGCGAGTAAGCAATTTTATTTTCAGTATTAGTCAATTCTTCCATTAATTTCAAATACGTTTGATTGGCTTTCAAATCTGGATAACCTTCCGCTACGGCAAACAATGATTGCAAACTCCCCGTTAATTGATCTGAGACGGCTAATTTTTCACTACCATGGCCAACTGGCACTTGTAGTAATTGGTTTCGTAACGCCACCACCTCTTCAAGGGTGGTCTTTTCAAAATCTGAATACCCTTTGACCGTATCGACCAGATTAGGAATCAAGTCATTACGGCGCTTCAATTGCACATCAATTTGTGACCAGGCTTCTTGGGCATGGAGGCGACCTTTGACCAACCCATTATAGAGTGTGATATAGCCAAGCCCAACTACAACCAGCAATATAATAATTATTAGCATTATTTTTCCCTCTTTTATACTGTATTACTTCTATTGTACATGATTTTAAGCAAAGCACCTTACTCGCCCAATTAAAAAAAGGCCTGTTTTGTCAACAGACCCTGGCTAAAAATATTAATCTAAATATGTTTCAATCGTGGCCTTGATTGCCGCCAACTTGGTATCAGCCGCTGCACTCGTGGCACCCTTAGTTCCCACATAGAACTTAATCTTTGGCTCTGTACCAGATGGACGCACGGCCACCCATGAACCGTCTGCCAACCAGTACTTAACCACGTTAGCTTGTGGCAAAGTCATAGCTGTTTCAGTATCCGTTACGACATCAGTTTCAATTTGGCTCGCAAAATCTTCGACCTTAACTACCTTGTCACCACCAAATTCAATTGGCGTTTCAGCACGGAATTTGCTCATCAAAGCCGCAATTTTAGCTGGCCCTTCTACACCCGCCAACGTAATTGACTTAGTGTTTTCAACAAAATAACCGTACTTTTCAAACAATTCTTGCACACCATCATAGACAGTCTTGCCCAATGACTTGTAATACGCGGCAACTTCAGCCATCAATACGGTGGCTTGGATTGAATCCTTATCGCGCGCAAACGACTTTACCAAGTAGCCATATGACTCTTCAAAGCCAAACAAGAATGTGTGTTCATTAGTATCTTCATAATGTTGGATTTGTTCGGCGATGTATTTGAAGCCAGTCAACACGTTAACCGTCGTAATTCCAAAATCTTCAGCAATCTTGGTGGCAAATTCAGATGACACGATTGACTTAACAATCGCCCCATTAGCTGGCAAAGTCCCCGCAGCTTGCTTGGCTGTCAAAATATAATTGACCAAGACAGCGCCAATTTGATTACCAGTCAACAAGACATAATCACCAGTTGGTTGGCGCACGGCCAGTCCCATCCGATCAGCATCTGGATCGACAGCAATCACGATATCAGCGCCGGCTTTTTTAGCAAGCTCAATCCCCATTGACAAAGCCTTGGGATCTTCTGGGTTAGGCAATGCAACAGTTGGAAAATCAGGATTAGGTTCAGCTTGTTCAGGGACCATCAAGACATTTTCAAAGCCCGCATTATGCAAAGCTTGCCCAGCGATCAAAGCGCCAGTTCCATGTAGTGGTGAATAAACTAACTTCATGTCCTTACCGACCGTATCAATCAACGCTTGATTAATTGAAATTTGCTTAACTTCGGCCAAATAGGCAGCATCCACTTCTGTGCTGATGACTTGCAACAACCCATCCGCCTTTAAAGTTTCCAAATCAGCAACCGGCACCGTGAATAAATCAGCTTCACGAATTGAGGTCGTAATGATGTCAGATTCCTTAGGTGGCATTTGTCCACCATCTTCACCATAAATCTTGTAGCCATTGTATTCTTTAGGATTGTGTGAAGCCGTAATCATAATGCCGGCATACGCATTTAAATACCGCACCGCAAATGAGAGTTCAGGGGTTGGGCGCAAACTTTCAAAGACATACGCTTTGATGCCATGCGCACCCAAAACAGCCGCAGATTCATAGGCAAAGGCTTGTGAAAAATGGCGTGAGTCGTATGAAATCGCGACGCCCCGTTGCTTAGTTGCCGCATCTAACCCATCAATTAAGCGGGCTAACCCTTCAGTGGCTTGCCGAACGGTGTAGATATTCATGCGGTTAATACCGGCACCTAAAATCCCACGCATCCCCGCCGTACCAAAGCTCAATTCCGTATAAAAGGCATCTTCTTTTGCTTTATCATCACTCAACGCTGCTAAATCAGCAGCTAAGTAATCAGGTAGATCAGTGCGATCAGCCCATACTTGATAGTTTTCTTGCCAAGTCATTATATTCTCTCCCTTAATTTAGCTAATACTTTATTATACCAAAATAAAGTCCGTCTTATCGGTTAACTCAATGCTAACATTTGATCCAAGGCTTTGACGGCATTTTGCGCGACTTGGGGTTGCACGTTGATTTCATTGACCACAGTCCCTTGTACGAGGTTTTCTAACGCCCAAGCTACATGGGGTAACTTAATCCGATTCATCGTCATGCAAGCACATGAAATTGGATTCAAAAAAACAACTTCTTTATCTTTAATTTCATTAGCCATCCGCGCGACCAAATTATTATCTGTGCCCACCGCCCACTTGCTACCAGGTTCAGCATTTTTAACCGTGTTTAAGATTTTATTCGTTGAACCAGCATGATCGGCTTTTTGCACCACTTCATACTGGCACTCGGGATGCACGATGACTTTGATACCTGGGTATTCGGCGCGGACAGCATCCACGTGCGCACCAGTGAATTGTTGATGCACTGAACACCAACCATTCCACAAAATGACTTTGAGGTCAGCTTTATCCGCAATTAATGCGTTCTTAATTGGATCCCACACGCCCATATCGGCTAAATCAATGCCCATATCCACGGCCGTATTGCGCCCCAAATGTTGATCAGGCAAAAAGAAAATCCGCTTTTTTTGCGTAAAGGCCCACGCCAACACACTAGCTGCATTGGATGAAGTACACGTCACCCCGCCATGCTCACCAACAAAGGCTTTGACGGCCGCCGTTGAATTCACATACGTAATCGGTAAAATTTCATCGGGATACTTGGCTTGCAACTCACGCCAAGCTTGTTCTAATTGATTGTCGTTAACCATATCGGCCATTGAACAGCCGGCCGTTAAATCCGGCAGAATCACTTTTTGGTGGGCTTCCGTTAAAATATCGGCCGTTTCCGCCATGAAATGCACCCCACAAAACAAAATATAATTGGCTGTTTTGTTAGTTTGGGCAATTTGGGCCAAAGCGAGTGAATCACCAATTTGATCAGCGAATTCAACTACCTCGTCTTTTTGATAATGGTGAGCTAAATACAACACTTTATCGCCCAATTGAGCCTTGGCTTTAGCAATTCGCGCGCGTAAATCAGCCGTTGTGGCTTGCAAATATTCAGCTGGGATGAGTTGAGCTTGATAACTATCTAATACATTTTCCATGATTAATTTCCTTTTTGCACATTGTCACTCAAAAAACTAATATCCAGATTTTGGACGGCGTTGGTCAAAAAGCCCAACGAAATGTAATCCACGCCGGTACCACGATATTCAGCGATGGTTGCCAGCGTTATGCCACCTGAAATTTCCGTGGCAATATCATCAGGCACTAATGCTTGAAATTGTTTGGCTTCAGCTGCTGACCGATTATCAAACATAATGACATTGGCATGGGCTGCAATCGCTTCTTTAAGTTGGTCGATGGTTTCCACTTCGACTTCAATATTGACCATTTGTCCAGTTTGTTCACGCACTTGGTTGACGGCTTCAGTAATGCCACCCGCAAAGGCAATGTGGTTGTCCTTGAGCATTACACCGTCATATAGCCCAAAGCGATGATTAACCCCACCACCTTGACGAACTGAGTACTTATCAAACATGCGTAGTCCCGGTGCGGTTTTACGCGTATCACAAATACGAATGTTTGGATCTGCCAAGCGATCAACGGCATTTCGCGTCATGGTCGCAATGCCACTCATCCGTTGCCACAAATTTAAAATCAATCGTTCACCCGTTAAGATTGTCCGTGCTGAACCGGTTACCTTGCCAATCACCGTCCCTGCAGCGTGATAACTACCTTCCACCACGAGCGCTTCAAACTGCACATTGCCCCCGAGTAAATCGTAAACATACTGGGCCAATGGCAAGCCACAAACGACCCCAGCTGATTTCAAGAGAAAATGCCCAGAGCTAATCTTATCAGTTGGAAAAATTAATTCTGCGCTAATATCCCCTGTGCCGACGTCTTCATTAATAAAGGTTTGCAATGCATTTTTAACTAATAATTGATTCATTTTTTTGGACCTTCCAATAGTGAGCACCGAGGCTGGTGGGCCTGGCCAGTGCGGCTTTAGCGATACTTTCAGCAATTAAACACATGTTAGCCGTTTCAAATTCGGCTTGTGTCATTTGCTGAGGGAGTTGTTGATATTGAAATTGGGCTAACCAATGCATAAATTCATGAATTTGATCTGGGTCACGCTCAATCCCAATCGCCTGCCACGCTCTTTGTTGCAAAGTTGTCCGTGCTGGTAACACTAAGCGATTGTGTCGTGCGTTGGGCTGATAGGCTGGCCTAGCTGCTAAATCAGTCGTTGTAATGGCTTTGGCGGCTGCCCGGCTAAATACCAAACATTCCAAAAGTGAATTACTAGCCAAGCGATTAGCCCCATGCACCCCGGTATTGGCCACTTCACCCACGGCATACAAGCCCGCTAGATTAGTCTGCCCATGCGCGTTGACTGCAATGCCCCCCATCATAAAGTGCGCACCAGGTTGCACGGGAATTAAGTTAGTTTGACGAAAGGGAATGGCTTGAGCATCAAGGTTAGCGGTAATTTGTGGAAAATGCCGTTCAAAATCCACGACTGATTGAATATTCAAAAAGACATTATGCCCAGCCGCATAGGTTTGCGTAATCACTCGCGCAACGACATCCCGCGGTGCTAAATCACCGCGTGGGTCATGAGCTTGCATAATTAATTGACCAGTTTCATCAACTAAATGCGCCCCCGCCCCGCGAATGGCTTCAGAAATCAAGCCATGACAGTGCCCGTCAACACTCAAAAGCGTTGGATGAAATTGGACGAATTCCATATCCGCCAATTTAACACCAGCGCGCAAGGCCATCGCTTGCCCATCACCGGTAATTGTCACATCATTTGACGTAAGCGGATATAAACCACCTAAGCCACCAGTTGCGAGGACCACAACGTCTGCTAGCATCGTGTTGAGTTTTGCATCAGCATCCAAAAACTCAATTCCAATGACTTGTTGGTGATTTTTGATTAATTCTGTCGCCATGCAATATTCATGTAGTGTCACATTGGCTAATTGTTGTTGCACAAACTGGGTCATATATTTACCAGTTTGATCGCCTTGTATATGTAAAACGCGCGGTTGTTGGTGCGCCCCTTCCAGCCCATAACTAAAAGCCCCTGTTGAATCGCAATCAAAGGCCATGCCCGCGGTAATTAATTCAGTGACTAACTGTGGGCCTTGTTGGACTAACTGTGCCACGTTATCGGCATGATTCACTTGCCCGCCCGCTTGCAGCGTATCGGCAAAATGGGCTTGCCACGAGTCAGTTGGCGCCAAAGCACAAGCAATGCCCCCTTGTGCCAACATCGAATCGCTGTTTTTTAATGAGCCTTTAGTAAAAATATGTATTTCATAGGTGCTGGGTAATTGACTAGCCAAATAACAGCCTGCCAAGCCTGCCCCAATAATAATGACTTTTTTCATAGTCGGTTCCAATTACTTCCTGGCACTGCATTCGCCATGTAGTTAAAAAAGTGTATACTATTAACTATTTTCCAGTATTTTAGTATGATGTCAATAACAAATAAACTACATTTTAGGAATAGCTGTATGACATACTTTGACTATGCTGCCACGACCCCCATGTCAAACGCGGCCCTTGCAACCTATACGCAAGTGGCCCAAGACTTTTGGGGTAATCCCAGTAGCCACCACGAAATCGGCAATCGCGCCAATGGCTTATTACAGCATTGTCGCCAAACCATCACAGACCTGATGCAGGTACCCTTGCAATCAGTGATTTTTACGAGTGGCGGCTCACAAAGCAATGAATTAGCAATTCGCATGGCGCTCCAACAATTGGCTGCAAACCATCGTGAAATCTTGGTTAGCCCCATCGAACACGCTTCAGTGCACCACATTTTAGCCGGCCAACCAAATATAACCATCCGTCAACTCCCGCTCAATGCGCACGGTCAAGCCACGCCAGCTTTATTAGCCAAAGCCATCACCGCACAAACTGGGCTGATTATTTTACAAGCCGTCAATTCAGTCACGGGCATTATCCAACCGATTGCTGAGCTAGCTACAATCGCAGCGGAACACGGGATTTTATTCCATTGCGATGGCGTGCAAGCCTTTACCAAATACGATGTACCCACGCATGTCTCATCATATAGTGCCTCAAGCCATAAAATTTATGGTCCCAAGGGCACTGGGCTGCTGTACTTAAATCCAAACGTACCATATCAACCGTTGTATCCAGGTACGACGCACGAATTTGGCTTTAGGCCCGGCACAATCGACGTCCCCAGCATCGCCGCCTTTACAACGGCCGTGCAAGCAGCCTATGCAAGTCGCACGGCTGATTTCAAACATTACGAACAGCTCCGCAAGCAATTATTGCAAGCCTTACCAGAATGGAGCAACTTGTTAGCTTATGAAACGTTCCCAGGGATTGTGGGCATTTTCAGTCCTGAAGCGGTAGGCAACAAATTCGTTGATACGCTGCATGAACAAGGTTTTGCCATCTCAACAACGTCAGCCTGCAATGATTTCACAGCCTTAGATCCAGCCATAATGGCAGCGGGCATAGATGCAAACACCGCCAGCAGATTTGCCCGTGTGTCGTTTGGTACCCCAACGACTACTGAAGAAGTAATGGCATTGACCAACGCCTTATTAAGCTTACAAAATTAATTAAGCGAAAAATTTATCAAGAAGCGTATAGTTGAAGTTTTAGTAATCGGAGCGCAGCGGAGATTGGTATTTTGCTTGGTTTGGGAAATGGCGGAGCTTGGCTGCTGTTGTAGGGGAATAAGCGAGGTAGGAGCACTAGCGCGGTCTTAGGGAGTTGGTTTTGCGCTTGCGCAAGGCCGAATCCCTTAGACTAGCAGGACTCTGTCGCCCCCTTCAACAGCAGCCAAGCGGAGCCATTTCCCAAACCAAGCAAAATACCTCGGCACGCAGTGGCGAAACACCCCAAACAAAAAGCCAGCAATCAAATGCCGGCTTTTTTTGGCTCACTACCGAATCCCCAATAACATTTTTGCAAACGGCGTCATTTTGTCTTTATTCCAAGCCGGCTCCCAAACCAACTCAACCTCAACCTCATCCACCCCATCAATTGTTTCAACAGCCTGCACAATCCGCCGCTCCAACAAATCCCCCAACGGACACCCCAACATCGTCCAAGTCATCGTGATTTTAGCGGTCGTCGCCACCAATTCGACACCATAAATAAGCCCTAAATTCACCACGTCAACGCGTAATTCAGGATCTTCAACAGTTTCGAGCATTGCCCAGATTGTTTTGACGGTGTCTGCCATGCTAATTAACCAACTGACCCTTCCATTTCAAAGCTCATCAACCGATTCAATTCGACCGCATATTCCATCGGCAATTCCTTAATAAACGGTTCGGCAAAGCCCATGATAATCATGGCGGTCGCATCTCGTTCAGAAATCCCACGGGTCATAAAGTAATTGACTTGTTCAGCGGACAATTTGGACACTTTAGCTTCGTGTTCCAACGTGACATTACCGTTATCAATTTTATTGTAGGGAATCGTGTCAGCAGATGACTTGTCGTCGAGTAAAATCGTGTCACATTCGACGTGGGCCATCGAGCCGGTCGAATTCACGCCAAAGCGCACATCCCCACGATAGTCCGTCTTGCCACCATCATGGGCGATGGACTTGGAAATAATCGATGACGAGGTATTTGGTGCATTGTGAATCATCCGCGCCCCAGAATCCAAATGAATTCCTTCACCCGCCACGGCGATTGACAACATCGTGCCCCGCGCCCCTTGACCTTGCAAGTAGACCGCTGGATACTTCATCGTGGCTTTCGAACCAAAATTCCCGTCAATCCATTCCATCGTCGCATTTTCATACGCATACGCACGCTTAGTTTCCAGCGAATACACGTTATTTGACCAGTTTTGAATCGTCGTATAGCGCGCATAGGCATCCTTTTTGACAATCACTTCAACGACGGCCGCATGCAACGCATCCCCCGAATACATCGGTGCAGAACACCCTTCGACATATTCGACATGGGCACCTTCATCCACAACAATCAACGTCCGCTCAAATTGCCCTTCATTGGCGGAATTGATGCGGAAATACGATTGAATCGGTACATGAATTTGGACATTTTTAGGTACATAAATAAACGTCCCACCTGACCAAACAGCCGCATTTAACGCTGCTAGCTTGTTGTCAGCCATCCCAACAACCGTGCCAAAGTATTCCTTCACCATCTCTGGATACTCTTGTAGCGCGGTGTCAGTGTCGGTGAAGATGATCCCTTGTTTCTCAAATTCTTCCTTCATCCGGTGATAAACCACTTCAGATTCGAATTGGGCTGACGAACCAGCCAACCACTTGCGCTCAGCTTCGGGGACGCCCAACCGCTCAAAGGTATCTTTCATCTCAGCCGGCACATCATCCCAATCACGGTATTTCTCCGTGGTGGGCTTATTGTAATAATAAATATCTGCAAAGTTAATTTCGTTTAAATCCGGTCCCCACTTGGGCAACTCCATTGATAAATAGAGTTGATAGGCCTCTAAACGATAGGCCAACATCCAGGCCGGTTCATTTTTGGCCGCCGAAATCGCCCGCACCACGTCTTCTGACAAGCCTTGCCCCGTTGAAAAGACCGGTTGGATGTCATCAGCATAGTCCAAGGCCGCATCACGGTCATGTTGAATGGCTTCTTGGGTCGCTGCCAATGCTTTACTACGTTCAATTTCAGCCATGCGCGTCCACCTTCCATGCTTGTAATGCGTCATCGACAGTGTGCCATGCAAGCGTGGCACACTTAATGCGGGCGGGGAATTGTTGCACCCCGCCTAAAATTTGGGCATCCCCTAACACCTTCACATCAGCTTCTAGCCCCTGCACCATGGCAAAGAAGGCGGCACAGGCTGCTTGGGCCTCCACCACAGTTTTGCCTAGCAACAAGTCACTCATCATCGAGGTCGAGGCTTGGCTAATCGTACACCCTTCCCCTTGCCAGGCCACATCTTTAATCTGATCATCAGTAATGGCTAATTGCACCGTTAATTGATCACCACAACTCGGATTCGTGCCCGCTTTAGTGAGTGTGGGGGCTGCTAATTCACCACGATGATGTGGATAACGATTGTGTTCTAAAATGATTTGCCGATATAAATTATCGAGTTTTGATAAAGCCATCGTGGTGCCCCTTTCTAGTTAAAATTAAAATATTCATTGACCTCAATTAAGGCGGCGATAAATGTATCGATTTCTTCAAAAGTATTATAAAAGGCAAAACTTGCCCGCACGGTTCCTTGGACACCAAGGCGTTGCATCAACGGTTGCGCACAATGATGCCCCGCCCGCACCGCAATGCCAAGTTGGTCTAACGCCGTCGCCACATCATGGGGATGTGTACCGGTTAAATTAAAGGAAATAATACTAATTTCGGGTTGCCCATAAATCGTGTATGCCGGTAATTGTTGCATTTTTGCATACGCATAGGCCGTCAATGCTCGTTCATAGGTATTAATTTCAGCTAGTCCAATAGCTTGCAAGTACTCAATCCCACGTGCCAAGCCAATTGCGCTGGCAACATCAGGCGTCCCAGCCTCTAAGCGTGAAGGCAATTCATTGAACGTTGCGGTCGTGGCCGTCACTTCACTGACAATGCCCCCGCCAACTTCAATCGGCGCAATGGTTTCAAGTAAGGCCCGCTTGCCATACAACACACCCGTCCCCATCGGCGCATATAACTTATGCCCCGAAAAAACTAAAGCGTCCACATCAAGGGCTTGCACATCGATAGTTTCATGTACAATCGCTTGGGCCGCATCGGCAATCACCACTGCACCAACCGCATGAGCTGCTGTAGTTACGCGCGCAAAATCTACACTCGTCCCTAAGACATTGGACATCATCGTCAACGCTACCAGCTTGGTGTTGGCTGTCAATTTAGCGTCAAAATCAGCCCAATCTAAATTACCGTTAGCGTCGATATCCACTAGGACTAACTCCGCCCCAGTTTGCACACTTAAGCGTTGCCATGGGAGTAAATTAGCATGGTGTTCGAGCACGGACACTAGGATTTTATCCCCCGCGGTTAACTGCAAGCTCGCATTCAACCCCATCGCCAACCAATTCAAACCTTCCGTGGCACCCTTGGTGAAAATCACCTCGGCTGCTTCGTTGGCATTGATGAAGTCAGCCACTGTATCCCGAGCCGCTTCATAATGATCTGTGGCGCGTTCTGATAAGGTATGCACCCCACGATGAATATTGGCATTATCGTGTAAATAATAATCTCTGATGGCATCAATCACCACTTTAGGTTTTTGCGTCGTGGCGGCATTATCAAAATAAATCAATTGTTCATCATTAACGCGTTGATCCAAAATCGGAAAATCACGTCGCAAGGCCGCAAATTCAGTTTTATTCATGGGCAATCAACTCCTCAATGGCCTGTAAATACGTTTGTTGCTCAGCCAAGGGTAAAAACGCCAAGGCTGGCTGCATAAACCCGCGGGTGACCAACTTTTGAGCATGGTGCAAATCCAAGCCGCGGCTCAACAAATAATACATTTGACCTTGATTAACTTGGCCAACTGAAGCCGCATGCCCAGCCGTCACATCATTTTCATCAATTAACAAAATCGGATCAACATTGCCCTGGGCGCTCTCAGCTAGCATCAATAAACGTGAAGCTTGTTGTGCATCTGATCCAACGGCACCCTTAATAATCTGGCCGACACTCTTAAAATCGAGTTGGCCATGGGCTGCCACCAAGCCACGTTGTTGAATGTGGCCAATTGTATGACGCGCCTGATTATGCATTTGGGTGTCATATTGCATTTGTTGCTGGCTTTGAGCGACACTAGCGACGTTCAGATTACTCTGTGCCCCTTCACCATTCAAATGCACTTGCGCTTTAACGTGGCGGTTCCCGTGCCCAGCATTGAGCACCAATAAATTCACGCTACTAGCTTGGGCCACATCCATTGTGACAGTCAAATCCAAGTCCGTAGTAGCTAGTTGATCTAAGACTACTAAATTAGCTTGGACATCTGCTGCGACGGTAATTTGAACAGTCAGCTGGGTTTGTCCAGGCGTTAATGGTGGCAACGTAATTACCGTTGTGCTTGCTTTATGCGTGCCCGCCTCGATTGTCTGGGTAATTAATTCGGACATATTACACTTCCTCGTCAGTCAACTTAATATCCAAGCCCAATTGATCACGTAACTTAGCGTACCCCACGGCTTCGAGTTCCTTGGCCAGTGTTGCATCCCCCGTCGTAACAATTTGCCCATCCATCATGACATGGACAAAATCAGGTTCGATATAGTCTAACAAGCGTTGATAATGCGTAATCATCAACACGCCAAACGCATCACTCCGCATGGCATTGACCCCTTTGGCCACAACTTTGAGCGCATCAATATCCAAACCAGAATCGATTTCATCTAAAATGCCATATTCTGGTTCGATCATCATCATTTGCAAAATTTCATTACGCTTTTTTTCACCACACGAAAAGCCTTCGTTCAAATAACGATCCGTCATCTCACTCGTCATCCCCAAGAAATCACTCTTAGCGGTGAGTTTATTGATAAATTCGAGCACCCCAATTTGTTGATCATCGGCTCGACGCGCATTAATCGCCGCCCGCATAAATTCAGCATTGGTCACACCGGGCACTTCAACAGGATATTGCATCGCCAAAAACAACCCAGCCCGAGCGCGTTCATCGACACTCAGATCTGCCAAATCTTGCCCATCAACACTAATTGTTCCAGCGGTCACCGTATAGGCTGGATGGCCCATGATGGTTTGTGACAACGTTGATTTACCCGTGCCATTCGGTCCCATGATGGCATGAATTTCGCCAGTTTTGACCAGCAAATTAACGCCTTTTAGAATTTCTTGCCCATCAACAGCGACATGCAAGTTTTCAATCTTTAGTTCCCCCATTAGCCAAGCCCCATTTCATTATGTTTAGTATTTCTATTATAGCTAAAAAACTGGTGATATTATATGAATTATTAATAGACAACTCGCATACAAAAAGAGATAGCCGTAATCACAAGTGTTTACGACCATCTCTGGATGCAGAAATTAGGCAAATTCTTCCGTTTCGGGAAGTAATTCATCACGCAATAAATACTCATCAAACCACGGAAAGACAAAAGCCAATTTTCCATAGCCCACGCTTTTAATTAATCCAGCTTCAATCAAACGATTTCGATATTGACTATAATATGAATTGTCAGCATTAAGTTTTTCAATAACTGCAGATGATTCGACAATATCGGTATCTTGTTTGGTATCGATAATCATCGCCTTTAAAAAATCAATATCTCGTGGACTTCTAGTGGACAACATCAACCGATAAACGTTTGTATTAAGCGAACTTTTCACACTAACAAGTGCCTGATTAATTTGTTCATTGCTAATCTCGTGACCAGAATTGCTTTGTTCCCACAAAAAATAGCCAATTAATTGCACCGCATAAGGATAGCCTTTTGACAATTTGGCCAAGTATTTAGCTTTTTCTATAGACAGTCCAACATTTTTCTTGCTAAATGCTGTTTGATATACATTTGCAATTTCTTCAAAGTCATTTAATGACACTAACTTAGCCTGTTTAGCACGTCGCATAAAGGTAACAGATTTATTTGTCAACAATTCATCAATTTCATCGGCGACCCCATTCATAATTAACATGACCTTGTAACCATCACCCAACCATTGTTGATATGTTGCAACAAAATCTGCAATTGCTTGAACATGTGCTTGAACTTCATCGATCGCAATAATAATCCATTTGTTCTTAGCATGAAGTGCATCAAGAAGTTTCTTTCCATCCGTGTATAAATCGCCTCTAGCAGCATATGATGCAGTGAACTCAGAAGAAGTACTGACAATGCCTAAATTAATGCTAAAGGTGATTTTGCTTAGCGTGACCTCGTCTACCCATTGCGCTAGCCCATTCAACACAGCTGGTTCCAATTTATCGAAATCCATCGCGGGAATAAAGATTCCATGGGCGCCTTGCTTGGTAGCTTCTGTGATAATTTCACGTGATAGTACCGTTTTACCGATACCGCGCACTCCTTTGATTAAAGTCGTTTGGAATTCAGTTTTTCCAAATAATATCACATCCAAAATTCGTTCTCTTAATTCTTTTCGACCAATAAAAATCGTAAGCGGTTCCCCTACGCTAATTGTAAACGGATTATCCATGTCAATCACCACCTTTTAGCATTTAACCTTATTTTAGCATTTTAGCATTCGGCTGTAAACGCCAATAAATAGGCGTTTTACATTTTTGTTTTTAGCATTCAGTTCATTTTTAGCATTTTAGCATTGGTTTAATTATAAAAAACTCAACATCCCTTACGTGCCCGGGACATTGAGTTTTTAAATTTTCAACTTAAATTCATTACTGTTCGTTCAACCGTTACGTTAAAATCATTATTTTCAACGTCTGACCACTCCGATATAACATCTTCAGTCGAAATGATGAACGCTTTCACGTTTTTTCCAAAATGCATACTAATCATCGGCGTAATTGTACTATCCAATCCAAGCAGCCATTCATACTCTGCAAACTTGAAAATTATCGCTTGATCAACGATATAATGTTCAGCTTGACGATCAAGCAGCCATTCAACATTGATTACATCTCGAACGATTTCAATACTTAATATTTCATCGTCCAGCTTCTGTGTTTTCAGGTTTTCTTCCAGTACTGAAGGTTCAAACTCATCAAGGTTCGCCAATTTTATTACAGTAAATCCAGTGAATTCTTCGATACTATCCAAATATTTAACAGTTCGATAATCATTATCAATAACAATTCCTTGTTCACCGATTTCAACTAATACAGCACCATAGCTACGATCAAAACCATCCCAGTCGTCAGCAGTAATTGATTTTATCTTTTGCCCAATGCAACTCTGCAAAATATCGATTCCAGATTTAACAATGTATGTTGTTTCCATCAGCTTCACTTCTTCAAGATAGAGTATTGAGTTTCTAGCATCACTTGCGACCGATATCACTACCGCGCATTTGACTCATAATATTTTTATCATTCGTGCCGTTCGTCCCAGCATCCATCTTGGCTTGGAAATCATCTTGCCATAAGACAATCTCGCCCGCCGCCAAGGAAGCTTGGACGTCGATCATGCGTTGATTGCTTGAGCCCCGAAAACGCAAGGTCAAATCCATCAACGCTTGCACAAAGCGCCCGTCAACGACGACATCTATCTCTTGTAACAAGGCTTTTTTGTCAGCCGTTTCTTCCAAGAGCTCTTCCCAGGTATAACCCGTCCAAGCCCAGATATCCTTCTTGCGCCCGAATTCAGCGCGGATGCGTTTGGCTAAGGCTAAAGTCACCCCAGTGTTTAAGAATGGCTCACCGCCCAATAACGTCAAGCCTTGCACATAATCATGCCGTAAATCGGCCATCACGCGCTCTTCTAGTTCACCAGAATACGGTTGCCCATATTGGAATTGTTGGGCGACAACATTATAACAACCCGGGCATGAAAACTTACAGCCCGATACATACAAAGAACAACGTACACCCGGCCCATCAACCATGACAAACGGCTTATAGTCGGCCACCATGTTTAATGAAAGTTCATCTGACTTCCATTCTTGCGGGTCTGGGTTAGTTATCCCAGAGGCTAATTTGTACGCCACCTTGCACCTCCTCTGGCTGCAAATGCTTCTGACGTGAAGCAATTTCCACGTGTCGACCGTGAATCATTGGCCGTTGTTGTGGGTTACCAAGGTAGCCACACGTCCGCTTAACGACATCGCTGAGCTTTGGATCGTGGTTGCCACATTCAGGACACTTGAACCCACGCGCAGTTGGCTCAAAGTCACCTTCAAAGCCACAGACATAACACTTGTCAATCGGCGTGTTCGTGCCCAAATAACCAACATGATCATAAGCAAAATCCCACACTGATTCGAGGGCTGCGGGGTTTTGGCGCAAGTTTGGATATTCACAGTAATGAATAAAGCCACCTGATGCGTACTTTGGATAATCCTTTTCAAACAACAACTTTTCAAATGGGTTAGGATGCTTACGAACATCATAGTGGAATGAATTCGTGTAGTAATCCTTGTCCGTCACGTCCGTCAATTCGCCGTAACGTTCCTTATCCAAATGACAGAACTTGTCCGTCAATGATTCGGCGGGAGTTGAGTAAACTGAGTAATGATAACCATCTTCAGCTTCCCATGCCTTACATGCCGCATTCAACCGCTTCAAAATATCAACGGTGAATGCGTGGGCTTCTGGAATTGTTTCCCAGTTTGGGCCATAGAACAACGTCCCAACTTCATACAAGCCAATGTAGCCCAATGAAATCGTAGCGCGGCCGTCCTTGAAGAGTTCATCAACGTTTTCACCATCTTGTAACTTGCGGCCGTAACCACCGTTTTGATAGAGAATTGGCGCATTTTCAGGGATTGCTTCCTTAGTTCGCGCTAACTTAATCTTCAAAGCCTTCTTTGACAATTCCAAGCGATCTTCAAAAATTTGCCAGAACAAATCTTTATCACCATGTGCTTGAATCGCAATCCGTGGGATATTGAGCGTCACTACGCCCAAATTCATCCGGCCTGAGTTAACCTCAACGCCATTTTCATCCTTCCAGCTATGCAAGAATGAACGACACCCCATTGGCGCTTTAAATGAACCTGTGATGTCAACCAACTTGTCGTAATTCAACACGTCAGGGTACATCCGCTTTGATGAACATTCAATCGCCATTTGCTTGATGTCATAATTAGGATCTTCAGGGTCCAAGTTCAACCCACGCTTCAATGTGAAGACCAACTTAGGGAAGATGGCCGTGCGATGATCTGGTCCTAAGCCCTTAATCCGAATGGCCAAAATTGAACGTTGAATTTCGCGTTCAATCCAGTCTTCACCCAAACCAAAACCAAGCGTTACGAATGGGGTTTGACCTTGTGATGAAGACAACGTGTTAACTTCGTATTCCAACGCTTGCATCGCGTCATAAATGTCTTTCTTTGTCCGTTCACGTGCGTATGCTTCTTGCTTATCTTCAGGCACCCATTCTTGGGCTTCAACCAAATGCTTGTTGTAATTCATCCGCGCAAATGGGGCCAACACTTGATCAATCCGGTTAGCTGATGTGCCACCATATTGTGATGAGGCCACGTTGGCGATGATTTGGGCAATTTGAGCCGTTGCGGTTTCAATTGACTTTGGTGATTCAACCTGGGCATTTCCCATTTGATAACCGTGTGACAACATGAAATCAAAATCAACCAAACAACAATTGGTCATTGGGGCCAATGGTGTGTAATCCAAATCGTGCCAGTGTAAATCACCACGCATGTGGGCCTTGGCAACCGTTTGGGGCAACAACCGCAACCCAACCGACTTACCAACCATCCCCGCCGTCAAATCCCGTTGCGTATTGAACACACGTGAATCCTTATTGGCATTTTCATGAATCACGTCATCATCACGTGAAGTGAACGCGGCCAATTTGGCTTCAGGATCAGTGGCTTTATTCCAAGCTTTTTCATTGTCTTCATGGACATCTAAATAAGCTTGTGCAGACCCAGGGGCCACTTCTTGCAACCGTGAGTGCACGGTATCAAAAATCAATTGCGTGGTTAATTTGTTGACATCCTCAAGCTCCACAACATCTTCCATGACAACTTCACGGACCGTTTTGCTAACTTGTAGTAAATCTAAAACCAATTCAACTTTATAAGGGCGAAAAGCTACCTTTTCCCCCGACCGCTTCGTTACCATAGTTTCTGTTTGTGTTGCTTGCATATTATGTACCTCTTGATTCATAAATTAATCAGTAGAATTATTTCGTTATTGAATCTAACGGATTGTTAGATTGGCTGTATAAAATACTATACATGACATCGCTCAATAAATAAATTATCCAAATTCGAACAATTTGTGAACATCGGCTAAACCCTTGCTATGCCTAGGTTCAATTTAGGTAAATGTAATCTTTGGTACATGTTGCTATGTAAATGAAATATTACTTTTTCATAGCTAACTTTTTGTGATATTACTTGACAAAAAACTCCAATCTAATACGTAGATTGGAGTTTTTTATAGGTTTTGTATGCAATTTTAGTTCAAGCCACGAATCTTGTCCAAACGGAACCCCGTCCATGCGTCAGTAGCACCGTTATCAATCTTGATAACTGGAGCTTGCATATAGCCTTCAGTTTTTAGCATTTCAGCATATTCTGGTTCGTTGTCGATGTTGATTTCATCGTATTCAACGCCCATTTGATCAAATTGCTTCATGGTCATCATACATTGCACACACCCGTTCTTGTGATAAACCGTTACGTGTGAACCTGTGCCTGGGGTAACAATCGCTGCCATATTTATATTCTCCGATACTAAAAAATTAAGAAACGAATACTTACTTAAAGTAACTCTCCGTTAGATTGAGATAATTGTAACAGCATTTACTATTACAAATCAAGTCAGTTTTAGAATTAATTAATTAAAAAATCCCCATCGCTGAGGATTATTAATTAGACTGTTTCGGTTAAAATACCGCGTTCGACCAATTCATTGAGGTAGAACCGATATAATTCAACTAATTCAGGATTTTCATTCTTAAAGATATTAACTGTGTCATTCCCGGATGGATTAACCGTCTTGATCTTAACCCCAGTGATATCTTTGTCGACAGCCACCTTGAGCTTGATTGACTTTTCCAAGCCCTTGTTTGGTTCCAAGGCCCGTTGCATGATGTAGGCACCGGCATTATTTTGGATAAAACCAGTATCCATCAACGCATATTTTTTTAATTCTGAATTAAATAGGTATGTGACGTTATCACCAGCCACTTTTACAGTTTGTTCAAAAGCCATGTGCATTCTCCTGATTTGTTTAATAGGTTTAGTTTACCGGTATTGTTGTTGAGTTTCAATGTATCTAACGTGATTTTTACAATTCGCTCACGATTTCTTACCCGAAAGCGCGTTTGTCGCCAAATCTACCAATAAATTGGTCAACACTAACGAAGCGTTAAATGGTGGCACGACGTCAAAGCGTTCCCCACCATTATCCATAAATGTTTGGCGATTTAATCCATGAATCTCATCCAAAGTCTCCAAGCAATCCACCACAAAGCCTGGCGTGGTCACCAACACGCTTTTGACCCCTTGCTTGGGTAAGCCTGCCAAAGTGTCAATCAAGGCTGGTTTCAACCAAGGCGCCGGACCAAATTTGGATTGAAAGGCCAGTAAACTGTTTTGTGCATCCAAATGAGTGCGTGCCCGTAATTCAGCCAATGTGCCGGCCACATGCTCAGGATAGGGATCGCCCTTTTTGGCATATGACTGGGGAATCCCATGAAAACTAAAAATCACTTGATCATACTTAGCTTGGTTTAATTTAGCTTGCATCAAATCCGCCACGCCCTGCAAGTAAGCTGGATTTTGCCAATACTCATGAACCACCTGCACGCGTATTGGTAAATCAACGGACGCTACCTGGTCGATAATCGATTGCGTTGCCGTATAGGTGAATTGTGGAAACAACGGAATCACGACTAGCTCATCAACGCCCCTAGCAGCCATCTCCTGCATCGTTTGGCGAATGTTGGGTTCTTGGTAGGTCATGGCGTATTGGACGTCCCAATCAGGCAAGAGAGCCTGTGCTTGCTGAGTTTGTTGTGCGGTGTAATACGCTAACGGCGAACCATGCTCAGTCCACACGCTTTGGTAGAGTTTTGCTGAGCGCGGGGCCCGTTTTGGCAAAATCATCTGCTTGAGCAATGGCTGCCACAACCACTTTGGCATTTGAATCACATTAGGATCACCTAAAAACTCTTGCAAATACGCCTGCACATCGGTGGTGGTCGGCGATTTTGGCGTCCCTAAATTAACGATTAACAAGCCTTTCATCCCTAATGACCTCCTACTTCATTTTCTTAATAGTTAATTTCATTGTATCTGTAATTTAGATTAGGGTAAAATGATATTATTATCAATTCAAATAAAAGGACGGCTTATCATGTCAGAAATGCACATTAATGCAAGCTTGGTGATTTTAAATCATCGAGTTATGGTTCCAGATTTAAATGAACATCACACTGTCTTTGGTGGCCAAATCTTATCATTAGTCGACAGTAGCGCCTCAGTTTCAGCGATGCGCGCGGCTCGGCAAACCGTCGTCACTGGAACAATCGATCACATCAATTTTTTACAGCCATTTGATTTACGCCATGCCATGAGTGTTGAATCGTACGTGACTGGGATTGGCAAACGCTCAATTGAGGTCTTCACTAAAATTATTGGGGAAGATTTACAAACTGGCGAACGCTTTTTAGGTTTTTATGCCTTTACTACATTTGTGGTGCAAGCTGCGGAATTCACTAACGTCGATACCCAATTACTCACTGATACGCACGAACAAGCCCAATTGGTGGCTAGTTATGCTAAACGCAAGCAGCAGCGCGATGTTGTCAGACTTGCGGATAAAGCACTAACCACGGCAATTCAAGTTGAATAGTTAACGCAAAAAACGATGATTGGTTTAAATACCAATTACCGTTTTTTCTTAATCACTTTCATACATGACATGCTCCATAGCCACGTCAATGCTTTCAATAAATGAATCGGTCATCTTAATTGGCCTAAATGTAAACTGATTCATTTCCAATGTTTGCTGAGGCGTGATATCACCGGCATGAGCCAAAATTAAGCTCGACATTGATAATTCTGAATTATGTAAGAAACTCGTGTTGAAGGTTAGTTCAAATTTATGTACGGACATTTCACCTGGGATTTGATAATGCATAACCCCCGCTTTATCCATCCCTAATTTTTCAACTAATTGCACGGCATCGGCGGTTTGCCTAGTATCGATGCGATCAAATAATTGTTCGTAGATTTGCGTGTTTGTAATCAACCCTGCTGTCCCACCAAAATCATCGATGACGACCATCAAAGGCGCGCTGGCAGTTTTCATTTTTTTATACACGACTAAAAGATTATCATTGGCTGGAATCGATGGGATATGCCGCATAAATTTATGAACTGGCATCTCCGGATCCACGTGGGCGTGCCGGACGACATCAAAATGGTACACATAACCTATAATCTTGTCTTTGTCACTGCCGGCAACCACCGGAAACCTAGTAAAATGGGTTTCAAAATATTTTTTCAAAGCTTCTTGGGCAGTCGTGTTTTGATCAAAAACGACCAAAGCGGTACGTGGAATCATAATATCCAACGCCTTAGTATTTCCCAAGGCAAACGCTCGTTGCGCAAACAAATGATTTTCCACTGGCATCCCACCACGATTAGAAACGCGATTTGAGATGCGCAAAATTTCGGCCACATCATAGGCTTGTTTATGGCGTTCAACTGGTGTCGAACGAAACAATGCCAAAACGGGCTTAGCTAAGGTATCTAAGAACCAGACGAGCGGTCTGATAATCCGATGGACCACACAAATGGCTGGTGCAATCGCAATCAGCATTTTGACCGGCTTTTCCAGCACAATATTTTTCGGCAAGATTTCAGTCATCACCACTTCAATAATGGTCAGCACGATCAAAGCAAGCACCGTGACCATCGCTAAAATATGGTCTTGTTCCAATTTGTCAGCGTGGCCAATATGCGTGAATAGATGCTCAATCGCGTCTTCGCCCACCCACCCAATTGAAATGGTGCCAGCCGTAATGCCAATTTGCGCCGTTGATAAATATGTAGATAAATTTTCAACAATTTTTAAAGCATCTTTAATGCCTCGTGTATGTACTTTTATACCATCTGCGTATGCTTCCAAAGCTGTCGGTCGGACGTTGGCAATGGCAAAGTCTGAAGCGACAAAGAAGGCGGTCGTGGAAAATAAAAATACGAGTAAAATAATTGACGCTAATAATGCATTCATAACACGTCCCCCGCATTACAGTTAATATAACTATGTAATTTTCTAATTTTTCTATGTAATATACTATCTATCGTAACTATACCGTATTCTCAGGCTTGTGAGCAACTATCCGCTCTCGTTATGGCAATTAACCTAACAAAAAACACCTGAATTTCACAATCCAGATGTCGTTTATTCTAATTTCACTTCTTAACGTTTACCAAGCTGGCAAAATAGATGCCGGCTTCAATGATCGCGATGTAAAAACTCACCGGCACGTTAGTATAGTAAGCCAATGCTAAGGCCACCCACACACCGATCAAGGCAAACCCAATCGCCAAGCCAATCATTTGCCAAACGGTTCGCCCCCAGCGCATGGCAGCGGAGGCCGGCAAAATCATTAGGATGAAGATCAATAACGAGCCCACCACTTGGGCTGAAACTGCGACTGTTGTGGCCATTAGGACCAAGAACAGCATTTCAACTAACAAAACATGTTTCAAACTAAATACGGCCGAGCTAAAGTCAAAGGCAAAATGGCGCAATGGCCTAAACAACCACAAACCAACCACCAAGACCAAAAGTGCTAATAATAAGACTTCCCAGACATTTTCTTGGCTGATACTAAAGATCGATCCAAATAAAATCCCCGTGGCCGCGCTAGCATTTTTTTGTGACAGGGCCAAAAACGCAATCCCTAACCCAATGGCAACGGCACTAACCGCAGAAATCACTGATTCTGACCGTTTTTCTTGTAACCCGAGTTGACCAATCGAAATCGCTGCCAAAATGGTAAACAACAACATTCCCAGCAACGGCGACCAATTCATAAACAAACCAAATGAGGCGCCCGCAAAGCCAATTTCACTCAACGTATGGGCAAAAAATGACATGCGCCTGGCAACCGTAAAGACGCCCACAAACCCACTCACAATGGCGATTAACGTGCCAACCAAGTAGGCGTTTTGCATAAATGTATAACTAAACATGCCCTTAATCCCCTACTTTCAACCGATTGACATCCAATTGTGCAACCACGCCAGTTTCGCCACCTTCATCAGACAACAGCAAATAATCATCGGCGTATTGTTGAATAATATCCAAATCGTGACTAACCATGATAATCGTGAGGTCGTGATGCGATTGATAATGCTTAACAACATCCATGAATTCAAATTTTGCCATGTTATCTAAATTGGCCGTGGCCTCATCTAAAATCAAAATATCTGGTTGATGTACTAAGGCTTGGGCTAAATAGGCCCGTTGCCGTTCACCACCAGAAGCAGTGTCAATGCGGCTATTGGCAATTGCCGTCAGATTGGTATCTTCAATAATATGTTGTAATAACTTTTTTTCGTCTTTGGCCAACCAAGGCAAGATCCCCGTATCAAAGCTCAATCCAACATATTCGCAAATCCGGAGCGGAAAGGCCTGCATGTCTGGCCGATATTGGGGCACGTACGCCAATCGTTTATGGTCGGTATGCCAGGTAATTGTGCCTTCCGTTAGTTGCAAATCACCTAAAATCGCACGTAACAACGTCGTCTTCCCAACCCCATTGTCCCCAATTAGCGCTAAGGTGTGTTGATTGGCCAACACAAAATCAACGTTGTGGTATAACCAACGTTCTGAAAACTTAATTCCAATCTTTTCCCCACTCAATACTGTCATTTATCGTAACGCTTTCTCAATTTCATTTAATTGGTCGATTTGCCACTCAGCATACGTCTTGCCATCTGGTTTAGTCTCAGTAACTCCAACAATTGGCACCTTATGCTTAGTTGCATATTGAATGGCATTTTCGACAATCTTGCCACTAGTTTGTGTGTTATTAATAATCACGGCGACCTTACCTTGGTCAATCAACGTTTGCCATTCACGCACAGCCTTAGGAGTGGGATCTTCACCCTCATCCACGGCTAACGCAAACGCCTGATCAGCAATCGTAACATCCGTATAGCCAGTCAATGCATTGTTAAAAACTGGTTCAGTTGCCATGATTGTCTTGCCTTTGAGTAACGCACCAACTTCCGCCCGTTTGACATTTAACGCCTTCAAACTTGTCAAATAAGCCCGCGCATTTTGTTTAAATTGCGCCTTATATTTAGGTAACAAAGCGCTGTAATCCTTGACCAACTGAGCGGTTAACTTATTTGCAATCGATGGCTTGTACCAATAGTGTTCATTATCGCCATCCTTGAAATTATACAGACTTGCCACGTTAATGTCTTTAGCTGTTTTATTGGTCTTGGCAAACTTAGTGCTCCAAGCGTCATAGCCACCCCCATTTGAAATGATGACATTTGCTTGTTGGTAGGCCTTAGCCGTACTAGCGGTTGGTTCAAAATCATGTGGATCCAAATCTGCTTTATTGAGAATACTAGTCACTTGGCCATGCTTGCCCAAAACCGCTTTAGCCATTTCCCCATAGGTATCCAAACTAGCTACCACGGTAATCCCTTGACTACTCGTTAACGTTTGATTCCGATTATTTTGCACGCCCCGATCAACAACCAAGACGATTAAACCGATAACAATAACGGCTGGGATAACCAGCAGCCATTTTGAAAGTACTTTGTTGCTCAGCATATTATTTCTCCTTTGTGAAACGGGTATTTAATAACGTTAAAAATTGGCTAATGGCCGCTTGATTGGCCGGTGTAAACTCAGCAAATAAATCGGCGTACTCAGCAAGTGTTTCGCGATGTTGTTGGGCATGGGCTGAAGCTAATGAAATCCCTAATGCCGTCAATGACCAACGAACGACGCGCCCATCATTTTCATCTTGAATGGGGAGCACCTTGCTGTCAGGTTCCGCGGCCAAATTTTTCATCGCCTTGGTAATGGCAGCTGGCGTAACCCCTAAGGCCCCCGCCAGTTCCGAATTAGTCTGTGGTCCATGTTGTGACAAAAGCATCAAGACATGCCCTTGCGTCGATGTGATGGCGTGTGCATTATCACCCAACAAAACTTCACGTTGATGATCAGACAGCAAGCGAATGTCATTTAAAAATGTATCGACTTGTTCCGCATAAGTTTGGATTAACTCCGTCATAATAAAAATTCCTTTACTAGTAAATTTACCGGTAAAGGAATTATATTATTAATAAGCTGTTTTGTACATAACAAGAGTGTGACAGGTGGCGGTTTGCGTTCCGTCCTAAGCCTGTTTTGATGCCTTGCGCTGAAAGCGTGAGGTAGCAAAAGGGGCTTAGGTAAGGAATGCAGCCACATGGAACACGTTTAAATCAAGAGTGTGACAGGTGGCGGTTTGCTTATTCAAATAAATCTTGTTCCAAGCTTTGTAGACTGGCTTCATTTAGATAATCACGCAAAAACGGAATGTTGATTTTTGTCTTCCCACGTTCCACCCTTTCGACCAACCCAGTTCCAATCAATTTTTCCGTGTAATTGTATACCGTTTGCTTTGATTTTTTGGTAACTTCAACAAGATCTTGGGCTTCAGCAATTTCAAACTGACTCATCGCTTCTAGAATTTCATATTCACTTGGTGATAAGTCTTTTAGCAGAATCGAAAAGGTTGTCCCTGGTAACGAAGCAATAGTTTCATCAAAAACTTGATAAAACAACTTATCAGATACCTTCTTGGCGGTGGCTTGCCACAAATTATAGCCAAACAATTGCACTAAATACGTATAACCTTGTGTATTTTTGGCAAACGTCTCAGCCTGTTCTACCGAGATTTCCTTTTGTGTATCTTTAAACATTTTTGTCACCGCTGTCGCCACAGCCTTTTCATTTAATGGCGCTAATCGCACACGTTTTGAGCGATACAGAAATGTTGTATTCGGTTGACTCATGATTTTTTCAATCGGCGCCGGCAATCCAGCCATTAAGAGCATGACGTTGTAGCCATCTTGAACAAGTTGTTGATAGGCGATTGCAAACTCCGCCAAGACATCAAAACAACCTTGGATTTCATCAATCATGAAAACGGTTAAATCCCGTTTATTCAACGCTTCTTTTAAAATCGATAGTAAGCTCTGTTTTTCTTTAAACTGAATTTTCCCATTCAAAAAGCCTGAATTGAAACCCAATTCCGAAACTCGAGCTGTATCGGTTAATAAATCTTTCAAATTATTAACAAATGCTTTGGACATCGTTAATGACACGAAGTTCGCCTTAAATTTGCCACGTAAATCTGACAATAATGCCGTTTTCCCGTAGCCGCGTGGTGCTGAAATCAACACATTTCGCCACGGTGATAATTTATTTTTTGCCGCTTGCTGGATTTCAGCAAGCACCACTTCTCTACCGATAAAAATGGTTGGTGCGATGCCAAATTGTGGGCTAAAGGGATTTGTTTTCATCGTGTACCTCCCATTAATTTTGTGAAGTCAATTTACTTTAAAACTTTTTGTACTCGGTGTACTGATGTACTTAGTGTACTTTATAAACTTTTGTACTTGGTGTACTTAGTGTACTTTTATTTTTTCGCTTGGTCAAGTATCAATAGGCTTAAAAAGCCGCTATCACAAGGATATCGGCTCTTAAATTAATAAACTAGCCCCATGAATTGCTTTGACGAAGCGGCAGTTTACCCCCACGTTGCAACTAATTCACGGCTTGCTTGTTCAACATCATCAGCTCCGGCAATTGCTGAAACCACGAAAAAGCCCGCCACCCCGGTTGCTTTTAAAGCTGGTAAATCAGCTAACTTCACCCCACCGCCAACCACCACTGGCAAGGGTGACAACTGCGCTAGTTTTGTCAACTCAGCCAGTGGTCGAACAAGTTGCTTCCCCGTGACTGGATCAAGCCCACAATCTTTTTTGGTCGCAGTTTCATGCAACGGCCCAGCACCCAGGTAATCAACAGCTGTCAAATCAGCATGCTTAACGTAATCCAACAATTCCAAACACCGTGCTGACAAACCCAAAATCGCATCCGGTCCAAGATATTTACGGCAGACTTCAATCGGCAAATCGGTTTGACCAATATGCAAACCATCCACCTTCACGCCTTGTTCACGTGCAGCCAAGACAACATCCAAGCGATCATCAACGACTAAGGCCACTTGATCACTCAAGCCAGTTGCCGCAATTTCTGCCGCCGCTTCAGCCGTATAAGCAATTAGGTCTTTGGCGCTCGCTACTTTGGAGCGAATCTGCACAAAGGTCACACCACCTGCTAAGGCTGCCCTAATTACTTCGCGTACCGGCCGGCCCAACGTGTTTTCAGGTCCCAACACTAAATAAGCGGATAAATCAAAATTAGTTCTTAAGCTCATGATTAATTTTCTCCAATTTGGAATGCATTGTGTCCAAATGACCTGGGCGGATATCTGCATTTAATGATACATAGGCGCGAATGCCTTGTGCTGTCAGCGTTTCTGTCGCCGCTTTAACCACTGCAAACACGGCATCCCATTCGCCTTCGATTTCGGTTGCCATGGCGGTAGTCCGATATGGCAAGCCAGATTCTTCAATTACCCCAATGATATCGTTGACGTAATCAGACAATTCATCCCCCACCCCAAATGGCGCAATCGCCACTGAAACCAACGTATTCATCAGGCTTCCTCGCTTTCAAAGGGACTGTTGGCAATCTCAGTCGCCGTGGCCCGATATAATTCATCAATAAATTGCACTTGGAAACTAGCTGGGCCGGTTGCGTTTTGTTCAGCCCGTTGTCCCGCCAGATTATAAATTTGCACGGCCGTTAAAGCAGCGGTCAAGGGATCAGTTTGACTAGCATACACAGCCGTCACACCACCCAGCGAGCAGCCTGCACCGGTAATTAAGCCCATATACTTTGAACCACCAGCTGCATATGTCACCGTTTTCCCATCGGTAACCAAATCGCGAATGCCACTAACAATGACTGCCCCACCAGTGAATTGAGCCAACGCAATCGCCGCGGCCCGCGCATGTTCGACAGGATCAGTCGTATCCACGCCTTTGACCTGTGAATCAGCCGTCCCGCCGGCTAAATCCCACAAGCCCGCCAACGCAATAATTTCTGATGCGTTGCCCTTAATAATCGTGGGCTTAGCACCTTTACTCGTTTGCAATAAGTTTGTGCGCATTTCGCCAATCCCAACCGCTACCGGATCTAACACCCAAGGCTTGCCCAACGCATGCAAACGCGCAAACGTTGCTGGCAGGGTCTCAGTATAGATTGGCTCTAATGTCCCAACATTGATGTACATCGCCCCACCCAATTCGGCCATCAAGACCCCTTCATCAGGCAAGTAAACCATCGCAGCACTCCCACCGACCGCTAATTGCGTGTTGGCAACAAAATTAATCGTCACCGTATTGGTAATCGATGGAATCAGGGGCGTTTTGGCTTTAACAGCCTCCACTGCGGCAACTATCCGGCTTTGTAATTCAGTTTTGCTCAGCATATTTTCCTCCTCATACTAGCAACAAGTTACATTCCGTCTAATTTCAGCCTTTGAGTCTTACCTCGCACACAGTCAGTTTCCCACTAACAGGCACCGGAGTTTCAGTGTTAAATCAAGCGTCCCAAGTTCGCGGCAAAATAAAAAGGCCACCTCGCACAAAAAGTCCGATTCGGCCTAGAAAATTCTAGTCTAATCATCACTTTCCTACGCGAGTATTAACTCAATCAGGTTCAAGGGTCCAATAAATGTCTCAGCTTATACAAGCTCCCCTAGTGATTATTTGATTTAACTTTATTAGATTAGCATAAATATGGTTTGTTGATAACCCTATTTTTCAATTTCTGCAGCCAGCAACTCATGGTCAGCTAATTTGAAAATGCGCCAAATCGCCAAGGCAGCTAGCCACGTAATGGCAAAAATCCCCACCAAGTAAAAGCCTAACGTGTTGAAATCTAAGCCATTAACCCACGTCGTCAACTGTCCTTGCCAACCAAAGACACTGCTTAATCCTTGCAACAAATCAACCAGCCCGATAAACCCAGCGGCCAAAATCGAAATGCAGGTAATCGTCAAATTGTAATACACTTTGCGATATGGCGATGAAAAAATCCAGTTATACGCAGAACTCATAAACAACCCATCCAAGGTATCCATAAAACACATGCCCGCGGTAAACAGCAATGGAAAGGCCAAGGCGCCATACCAAGCCACCCCTTCACCAGCAGCCGTGACCGACGTGCTCAACACCGCAATTTGCGTCGCCGTGTCAAAGCCCAAGCCAAACAAAAAGCCGACTAACATGACTTGCCAATTATGGTTAATCAAGCCTAATAACTTGGTGAACAGGCGATAAATGCGCGATTGTTCGACCATTTCTTCAGCTTTGCCAATGTGCCCTCGCCGAACTTGTTGCCAATTTCGCCAAATATTCAACAGAATAAACCCATTAATCACCGCGAGTAATAATAGCATAACCGCGGCGATCAAAGTGCCGAGTTGGCCCCCAATTTCGGTAATCATCGGCATGGTATGTTTGGCCCATTCAACAAATAACACTGTCCCTAACGTCATCAAAATCACGACGAGCGAGTGACCAAAGGAAAAACTAAACCCGACCCCGCGTACATTTTTACCATCGTTTAACAATTTACGCGTCATGTTATCAATCGCTGCAATATGATCAATGTCAAAGGCGTGGCGCAGACCAAACGTCAACGACAAAACACCCATCCCGATTAACTCTGGATGAGCGGCTGCACTTGATATTAATAACAGCGTTCCCGCAATTAACAGTAAGCCAATAAAACTACCGTAACGGATCATATCAATTTTCATCTTTAACTCCCCATTCATAAGTCACTTAAGTGTAACTAATAAATGAGACAAATACGTGAAAAGAATATTGATAATGCTATTTTATGAATAGAAATTGTTGAATTTGTCGTGATCTACAGTAACTGACTTGAATGGTGTCTTACCAGGCAAGATTTGATACTGGTTGAGTGGCAGATGCATTTTTTCTTTGGCTAGCACCTTGTCGCGTATCTCAAATGAGCGCTTGCCAGTCGTAGCATCCGTCTTCCAAACCATGCTGTGTTGAATCACCTTCTTATATTGAACAAAGATTGATTTCTTCCAACCAGTCGTACCAGCAATCCCCTTACTGATATTTGTGTAAGGTTCAATCGTGATTAAATCATTACTGTCAATCGTCCCATTGTTCACCAATTGATTGACAAAGGCCATTTCAGACAGTTTGTTCTTGCTAGGGTTCATAAATGGTTCATCACCCATTTTCAGTGAAGCCCACGTGCCAACTGAGATGGTAAATGCTTTACCATCGTGTTTGTTATAAGGCCGATAAACCCCGCTCCATTCATCACGCGTATCACCATTTGACTTGTCGGTCACCAATGTCCAGTGGCCAAAGTCGTTTGGGTTGGTGATCGCACCAGCTGCATTACGATCGATTCCAGCGATATAATCAAAAGTCGTTGCATACCCGCGCCCTGGGTTGAGCTCAAAATAATCGTCTGAAGTATGGGTAAATGAAGTGATTTCTTCAGTTGAGTATTGCGTCGTTTCCCATGTACCATCCATTGGATTAACGTCGGCTAACACTGGTTGTAAGCCAACTAAATTACCGGCGATAACGCCCAGTAGGCTCAATGTCATTATTTTTTTCATTTTTGGAGTCTCCATTATTTCTTAAGCCGCTTGAATACAAACTTACCAGTACCTAACAAGGCAAGCAATGACAAACCACTAACTAGTAGCCAGCTATTATTTTGATAACCAGTTTCTGGTAAGTGTGCCAAGTCGGCCTGCTTTTTTGGATCATCAGTTACTTTATCCAATTTAACATCATCCCAGTCATACGCCGTCTTGGGCAATTGGTAAGTATAATCCTTTGTATCGTGCTCAGTTTGATACTCATAGGCATCATCAACGTACTTATAAGCAGTTTGCGTTGGGTGATATGTGTACACTTCCGTCTTTGGTTGGTACGCATACGTATTCCAGTGGTAAGTTGTTTCCGTCGTGTCATCTGAATAGAAATAATACGTTTGGGCATGCTTCAAATGATATTCATAAAGATTCCATGTGTATTCTTCTTTGGTACCATAATCTAGCCAATTATAGACAGTTTCGCCTTCAGCTCCATCGGCTTCTTCTTTAGTAGCTACCGTAGCTTTAGCATCTGCAGCTGGCTTAGCATTCTGTGTCGCTTGAACTGGTTGGCTCACCCAGAAATGATCATGCTTTTGGGCTTCAGCTAAATCAGTCGTCGTACCAGAAGCGGCAATCACATTAGTATCAGTGACCACGTTGGTTTCATATGTCCCACGTGATTCGCGTTCAGCCAAGCCTTGATCATCAGACCAAGCAGTCCGTAGAAAATGACCATCGTTGGCATCAGCTTCTTTTTCATATGGGGTTACTGTTGGGGCATCATCATATTCAACATATTCATACAACCCAAGATAATTATCATGTTGCAATAAATCAGCTGGATTGGTCGTTGTGCCATAATCGACAGTTGTGTTTGATTCGGTTGGTTGGGTAAGGTATTGACCTTGTGATTCACGTTGTGCAACATCGCGGTTCGTTGAAGAATGCGTGGCAATCACGACTCCACCGTGCTTGGCGGCTTCTTGAGCATTCAAGGTTTGGACTGGCTTCCCAGTGACAATTTGCGTATCGTATTGATACTGGGCAGCTTTAGCAAAATCAGTTGTAGTCACAGGCGCTAATTGCTTGGTTTGCACATCAACAATTTCACTATGGCGCTTTGCTTCGTTTAGATCCGTTGTAACTTGAGGCGCACTTTGCAACTTTTTGTACTTATGATCAACGGCTAATTTAGCTGCAGTTGCTTCATCAGTGGTTTGTAATGGGCCTGAAAAATGCTTAATGGTTCGTTGGGTAAAGCCGACATGTCCCTTGGCCTCAGCTAAATTACCAGTGTGGATTGGCAAGCCTAATTCAAGATGGCTTTGCAAATGATACTTAGCAGCATGTGCTTGTACATCCGCTGGTAATTGATCAATTGTGTGATGGTGGGCTGCATTAGCCACCCCACTCAATCCAAAAATCATCCCTGGCACCGTCAAGCTGGTTACCAAAATTTGTGTCGCCCGTTGCATATTTCGCTTTGTCAAAACAATTCTCCTTAATTAATTACGTTTTCCTATGATTAATAGTTTAACTCAAAAACTCTTGAATCTCGGCTTTTTTTCGTATTACCTACCAATTCACCTTTTTGACCTACAAAACGCACAAAAAATGCACATTTTCGGCTAAAAATGTGCATTATTCGAAATCTTAAATTAATTACTTGGATTGTTATAAATCCAAAGTTTACCATCCGCAGCTGTCCGATCCGGTGAAATCAGCGTCTTACCTTGATTAGCAGTATACAAATTGACTTTGTTATTGTAGTCCATTCCAGGCACCACCAAATAATCCTTAACTAACTTGCCACCCGTATTTGTATTTTGCGTCAAATCGATAATCGACAAGTGTGATCCATCATTACCTGAAACACCGACCCCGACTTTATTATTAGGCAACGTAACAACTGAGTGTGGCCGTCCCTTTAGTGTTTTTGAATACAAGTTATACGTTGCGACAACTTTCTTAGTGGTTAAATCAAATACATTTAATTCTCCTTGGCGTACATGGCTTGTTTCATACAAAAACTTTTTTTGCCCAAAATGCACCACGTCGAGCCCTTGCACGCCGTTGGTCTGTTGCAAAATTTGCGCTGGAAATGGCGAACCATCTTCACCTGGGAACCAATACCCTTGGACTTTTTTTGTCGTGACATTATATTCACCAACAAAGGCTCCTGCGCCACCATTCATGCCTTTAGTATGGGCTTCACCACCAAAATACACCACACCATCATCATAGAAGACTTGTTGCACAATAGCATCTTTAAATGTACTTTGACCTGCGATTGCCTTAACAACTGAAATCGTTTTCTCATACTTTTTGGTTGCCGTATTATACACATCAATCCCTTCATCCTCACGTCCGATATAAATTAGGTGATGTTGTTTATCAATGGTTGCATTTATATAACTACTAGCATCCGATTCAGCACCCTCGGGTGAATCAACTTGGGCAACAACTTTTTGCGTGGCCGTATCAATGGTAAAGACACTACGATAATAACCACCTATGGCATAGACATATTTACCATCCGTTACACAGGCATCTGGGGCAATAATTTTACCCTTGGCGAGATCATTGCCTAAACTGATGTGCTTGACAACCTTCTTAGTCACAAGATTAGTTACGGTGACATCACCTGATGCTTCTCCAGCATTAACGGTATATAACAAACCATCGTCGGCTTGGACCGTTGCCGATGGTTGTGCGCGTTGCGTATTAATTACGGTCAGCCCGTAATTGTTGGCAGCGGTAGCATCCGCGGATACTTGTCCAAATCCACCGATTAACGCTAATGCAAACGTCCCTGATAAAACCCCGATTAACCACTTATTCTTAACTGTAATTTGCTTCATGCTAAACTCCCTTTATGTACGCTAATTTTAGCCTGCTAGTCAATTGTCTTTATGCAACAATAAACTTTTAACTATACACAGTAGTTTAGTTGATTGTGGTTAGAATTACAATAGCGCTTACCTAATTACTATCAAAAAAAGACTGATTTTACTCAGTCTTTTCATGTGGTCATTATTCTAAGCCGTAATTGTAATCGTCATCTTCCATAACTTCCAATTGGCCCAAGCGGTAACCATTACCAACTTGTGAGAAGAAATCATGGTTTGAAGTGGTCGTTGAAATTCCGTTCATGACAATCGGATTCACATCTTCAGCCCCGTCTGGGAACAATGGATCTTGACCCAAATTCATCAACGCCTTGTTAGCATTGTAGCGAATAAACGTTAAGACCGATTCAGACCAGCCCACCCCATCATACAACTCATGGGTGTAGCGTTCTTCGTTGGCGTACAAATCCATCAACAAATCATACATCCACATCTTGAGCTTGTCTTGTTCAGCTTCTTCCAACTCATTAAAGGCCAATTGGAACTTGTAGCCAATGTAAGTCCCATGCACTGATTCATCACGCAAAATCAACTTAATGATTTCAGCCACGTTATTTAACTTGTTGTGGCCTAAATAATACAAAGGCGTGTAGAAACCAGAATAGAATAGGAAGGTTTCCAAGAAGACGGAAGCAACCTTCTTTTGCAACGCTGAGCCATTTTGGTAAATGTCATTGATGCGTTGCGCCTTGAATTGCAAATATTCATCTGAATCTGTCCAGCGGAAAATTTCTTCAATCTCAGCGTGGGAATTCAGCGTTTCAAAGATTGATGAATATGACTTGGCGTGCACGGATTCCATGAATTCAATATTATTCATGACCGCTTCTTCGTGTTGGGTGCGGACGTCATTTTTCAATGCCGACATCCCATCTTGTGATTGCAGCGTATCCAGCAACGTCAAGCCACCAAACACATGCCCAACGAGGTAATGTTCGCCATCAGTCATCTTGCGCCAGTCGTCTAGATCGTTTGACAATGGAATTCGGGTATCCAGCCAGAATTGCTCCGTGAGCTTTTCCCAAGTAGCCTTGTCGATTTGGTCTTCGATGGCGTTCCAATTGATTGCAACGTAATTATTGGCCATGTTGTTTGTCATCCTCTTCTGTTAAATTATTTTGCTCTATCCATTATAGACCTGTTTGGGCCAAGATTAAATAGAACAACTCTCACATTCATTTACGCCCATCTCTTGTTCATCATCGGTGTAAGTCCGGACATAATAAACTGACTTGATGTTCTTGTGGAATGCGTACATGCGCAAAATATTCAAATCACGCGTCGTCATCTTGTCGGTGCGGCCATTCTTCCAGTCATACAACCCTTCTGGAATTGATGAACGCATAAACAATGTCAACGCCATCCCTTGATCAATGTGTTCTTGGGCAGCCGCATACACATCAATGACTTTACGCATATCCATGTCATAGGCTGATTGGTAATATGGCAAAGTTTCATTGCTCAAATATGGTGCTGGGTAATAAATCTTACCAATCTTCTTTTCTTGACGTTCTTCAATTTTGTTGATGATTGGGTGCAATGACGCCGTGGCATCGTTGATATATGAAATTGAACCAGTTGGGGCAATCGCCATCCGGTATGCGTTGTACAAACCGTATGTGCGGATTGATTCCATCAACTCTGACCAGTCATAAATCGTTGGTACATGGTGCTTGGCAAAAATGTCAGCTACCTTCTTGGTCTTTGGTCCCCAATCGTCACCCAAGTACTTATCAAAGTAGCTACCATCAGCATACGTTGACTTGTCAAAATCGTAGAAAGTTTCTTTACGTTCCTTGGCGATTTGGTTTGAAGCCTTCAAGGTATAGTAGTTCAACATCATGAAGTAGACGTTGGTGAAGTCCAAAGCTTCTTCATCCCCATAGTGCATTTGGTTTTTAGCAAAGAACCCAGCCAAGCCCATTGCACCCAAGCCAATGGCGTGCAATTCGCGATTTCCAGTTTCAACTGAAGGCACGATATCAAGCTTTGAGTTGTCAGAAACAAATGACAAAGCACGTACCATGGCATCAACTGAAGCTTCAAAGTTATCAGTATCCATCATGTTAACCACGTTGGTTGAACCCAAGTTACATGAAATATCTGAGCCCATCTTGATGTAATCTTGCATATTGCCAATTTCTGAAGCTTTTTGGATTTGCAAAATTTCTGAACACAAGTTTGATGAGATTACTTTACCGTGAATTGGGTTCGCCTTGTTAACCGTGTCGATGTTGATGACATATGGATAACCAGATTCTTGTTGCATCTTTGAGATTTCGTTTTCCAAATCGCGGGCCCGAATCTTGAACTTCTTGATGCGTGGGTTGATCACCAGCTTGTCGTATTCAGCGGTCACATCGATGTAGTTATAAGGTTGGCCATATTCACGTTCCACATCATATGGTGAGAACAAGAACATGTCGGCGTTGGCACGGACCAAATCATAAAACTTATCTGGGACCGTCAACCCAAGTGACAAGGTCTTAACTCGAATTTTTTCATCGGCGTTTTCCTTCTTAGTTGAAAGGAAAGCCATGATGTCTGGGTGGAAGACTGAAAGATAAACTACTCCTGCGCCTTGACGTTGGCCCATTTGGTTTGAATACGTGAAAGAATCTTCCAACAATTTCATCACCGGCACAACCCCTGAAGCAGCGTTGGCGATCCCCTTGATTGGGCCACCAGCTTCACGCAAGTTAGTAAGATTGATGCCAACCCCACCACCAATTTTTGACAATTGAAGTGCTGAGTTGATTGTGCGGCCGATTGAATTCATATCATCAGTGGCTTGGAGCACGAAACAAGACACCAATTCACCACGGCGTGACCGCCCAGCATTCAAGAATGACGGCGTGGCGGGTTGGTATCGTTGATGCACCATTTCATCAGCCAATTGCATGGCCAATTCTTCACTACCATTAGCGTAGAACAATGCGTTCATGGCTACACGGTCGATATAGTTTTCAATATAGTACTTGTTGTCGTTGGTCTTGATTGCATATTGCGCATAAAACTTATATGCAGCCATGAATGACTTGAAGTGGAAGTCTTCACCACGCAAATAATCATACAAGCGCTCGATGAATTCAAACCGGTAGTGATTAACCATGTCGTTGTCGACAAAATCATGTTCAATCAAATAATCGAAGCGATCACGCAAAGTTTCAAACTTCAAAGTATTCGGATCGACGTTTTCACGAATAAAGGCATCCAGGGCCTCTTTATCCTTATCCAATTGAATGCTGTTGTTTTTAGGGATGTTTAATTCATTATTCAAGTCAAAATATGTGACTTCATTTTGGTCCATTGTCGTTAAGTTCATATGGGGCACCTGCATTCCTCTTTTGATTGTATATTCTATTTATAAATGGTAAGTATGTTGAAAATTATAAGCGTGAATCTAACAGAATGCAACCCCTTTACTCTTAAATACCGGAACGCAACGAAGCTTGTTATATCAACTCTTATTGATATAACGGTTGTTTGAATTAAATGTTATGAATTTGTTAAATCTAACAGAGCGTTATGCTGCACTTTTCACAAACTTTTCGGATTTATAATAGTTGCACCACCGCAAAATCCAGTGTAAGGTTGTCTTATTATCTGATAAACCACGTCAACAAAGGAGCTGGTCATGAAAGTACGTTTACTCTATATTACGGTCTCGGGCAATACGCGCCATTTCGTCAATAATTTAGCCACATATGCCAATGCCCAAGGTGAATTCGAATTTGAAGCTGTTGAAATCTCGGATGCAACCGTCGATCATGAAGAAACCGACCCGTTCTTTGTCTTCGTCCCCACTTATTTAGATGGCGGTAATGGCATTCATAGCGGCGTCAAAGAAATCATGACCAATGCCCTTTCTGATCAAGTCGATTATAATCATGGCACACAAAAACTGCTGGGTGTAATTGGTTCGGGCAACAAGAATTTTAATGCGCAATATATTTTGACCGCGCGCCGATATGCGGTGAACTTTCACGCACCGATGATTGCCGAATACGAATTACGGGGGACAGATCGTGATTTAGAACGTGTCTATAACAACATGGCCCATCGCTTGCATGAATACGCCCAATCACAAGCCCCTACGAGTGCCTCAGCCTTGCGTTTATTAATGTTGCAAAACGAGCCCCAAGGTGAAGGAATCTTGATTGACGATGCCAAACAGCTCGTCTCACAGGTCCTGGTACCCAGCCGGTATGATTTTTCCCATATCACCAATATTGAATACGCGGCGGTCCCAGAAGACATCTACAGCGCCCAAATTAATTTAATGTCATTACAACATTCATGGATGTGGCCGGTCACTGGCTCAGTCCTCGCGTTCCCTGAAGCTAGTAACGCGCATGTGCCCAGCCAGGCCTAAAATAAATTATTAAATACAGCGCAAAAAGCAGGTCGCAAACCATTTATCGGTTGCGACCTGCTTTTTTAATATTTATGACTTACCTTGATGCACACGGATATGCACGAATTTGTAATTATTCATACGATCCATAATTTTCCATTCAAATTCAGTCATATGATTCTTTGCCAAATTGTACGTCTCACAGAATTTATGAGGTGTACCTTGTGATATTTGGCCTGATTGCGTACCTTGGTCAGCCAAGATAAAGTTACCATTCATATAGACTGAATACCCGTTGGCATTGTCCTTAGCCGTGCCGGTAAAGGTAAATGTGTTGTTGTTGGTATACACATCATACCCGTCTTTATCATTGCCCTTCCATTTAATTGCATCGTCAAATTTAAGTTCAGGAATGCCAAAATCGTAGAAACCACCAATGGTTGATTTCATTTGTTTACCATTTTTCATGGTAATTAGCATTGTCCAAGTTCGATAACCATAGTCTGCATCAAGTGAGGCTGCATAAGACCAAGTATTGTCCTTAATAACAACCTGATTCTTGGGATCATTGGCATCCGTTGAGTTACCTAAAATTTTGATGTTTGCGATGTTATCACCAACAGTACCACGTAAGGTGTACTGTTTTTTAGCACTATTCCAATCAGCCACATTAATGAAATCAAAATTATCCAACGTTACTTTGTCTGCTTCCATTTTCTTGGTTGAATAATAAACAATTGCGGTTAAAATTTGATCAGGACATTCATCAGTATAACTCTGAATAGCATTCAATCCTTCACGCAACTTTAATTGACGCGTTGCATCATTTGAATCAGCAGTGGCTTTTGTGATGATCGTTTGACTGTCTGTTGCACGTTCACCAGCCGTTTTATTAATAACATGGACTTTTCCTGAAGTTTGCGTGACCTTAAACCTAGCATCTAGTTCAGCTTTATTTGTGGTTACCAGACAACTTTGTCCAAAGTCAGTCCATTTTGGTAGCCCAAGTGATGCTAATATTTCATCATCATCCAAATCTTGGGTTGCTCCAGTATCCCTAATATTCATAAACATGTCAGACCAATCAATTCCCTGTTTATTACGGCCGTCATTTTTGTCAACCACTAGGTTTGGTGCAGCCCATGAACCACCCACAAGTTTGACTGGGCGCTTCTCAATAATATCGCTTCCCGCTGCATCCTTTGAAAAAGTCAAATAGATAATTGGAAATGCTGACATATCCCGAAATACATCTAACGCGTTCGGATCATATTTAATCCACACATTGTAATGATTCAAGTTATTAGGAACCACTTTTTGTCCATTGACATAGAAACTAAATGGTGATGTCCCTTCGATTCTGATTTTATGATTGATTGGATCATTCCATTCGTTAGTAAAATCAGGTTCTGCTTGGTTATAGAACTTCCAATTCATATAACCATCTATGCCTTCAGAATTATCAGCAATATGATAAGGATCAGCTGCTGACCATGGTTCAAATGGTTCTAATAAGCTTTTATACGTATCACCAGCCTTAAAAATCGTTGGTCGAGCTGGCGAAGTTACTTTGAAGTTGGCTGCTTGATCATTTCCGTCTTTGAATTTAATCGCTTCGTCAATCCAATTATTAGCAAAATCATAGGCACTAAATACGACGGAGTTATCACCCTCCACAATTAAATTAGCCATTGCATTACTCAATTGATAATTCAGGTCGATTTTCTTTGTCCGCTTGTTACCAATTAATTCCTTAATAGGGATATTGTCCATCTGGTTATTGATTGAAATGAAGAAATGGTAATCACTAATTTGAACACCAAATCCCGAACCAGAATCCGTGAGCGTACCAACTAGGAAATAAGCCTTGCCGCGCTTTTCAATTTTGAGACCGGATGCCACTGGTTTTGTTTTATCAACGTGAATCGTGAAGTTTTGTGCTTGCATTTTAGCATGTGGCAATTGACTCGTAGCCTCTAAATGATAAACGTAATCCCCCTCAGCTGCTTGCTTGTGTTCGCCACTATTTGGATCAACTATGTTTCCATCCCACGCAAAATCCGCACTAGAGATGTTGCCTTCAACTTCAGTCCCAGAACAATAATTTCTACCAATATCATTGATGGTTTTTCCGTTTTGTAGCACCTTGCCTTTTTTATCTGCAAGATAGCCATGCAGAGTTTTTGCATTTCTGGTCAATTCAACCGTATGGTACACGTACTTGCGTGCAGGACCCAAATCGACATTCGTATTTGAACTATACCAAATATCGTCCTTATTAAATTGTAGTCCACCATTTTTTTCATTAAAGGTATAGCCATAGCCATTCCCTGGCATATCTTTTTCCGGTGCTAAATTAGCTGTATCCAAAATAGAATTAGCTGTTGTACTCATTGGGTCAATGATGGTTTCTTTGTCCAAATCACCATAATACGCCACAATAGGCAGTACATTGGTATTGTTAGACCCGACTTCTTTAATGCCAAAATACCCTTCTAGCCAAGCATCTTTAGCTTGCTTACTGGTAATATTCAAATTAACATTAATCGTTTGGGTTACCCCCGGCTTCACTG
>JAITQG010000045.1 GCA_031289015.1 Lactobacillaceae bacterium | reverse complement strand
GGCTGGGGCTCGGAGCGATCAATTTGTGGGAAAAGCAAGGGTGGCCGAATATGGGGAACCGGCGCCCGATATTAAGACCCACAACGGGCATGGCGCAGGGCCGCTTGCGGACCTTTCCCCATATTTGTGCCACCCGTTTCCCACAAATTTATCTTTGCCGGAGAGCCCCAGCCAGCCCCAATTTCACAACAATGTTGCCGACCACGTCGGCAACCAGCAGAACACATCGAACTAAAGAAAACCAATAGCTATCATTGGTACTATCAACCAACACTAACTATAATTAAATTGAACGGGATAACCCACATACTTTCACACATAGAACAGGAGAACCATCATGGATCAACAACCACAAGAAACACCAGAAACACCAGAAACGCAAGCAAACCCAGAACCACAAGCAACCCCAGAACCACAAACCGCCCAAGTAACACAAGAGCCCCAAGCGCAAGTGCAACCAAGTATCTACGCAACCCCAGAAGGCGTAAAAGGCTGGAACTGGGGCGCATTTATGTATAACATCTTTTGGGGCATCGGAAACAAGACCTACTTGCCATTGCTATGTCTAATCCCAGGTTTCAATTTAATCTGGATGTTCGTCTGTGGCTTCAAGGGTAACGAGTGGGCCTGGAATTCAAACGAATATAAAGACGTCGACACTTTCCGTGCAGTCCAAGCAACGTGGAATCGCGCTGGCTTAGTTCAATTCATTATCGCCGTCGTTGTCGCTGTCTTGTACTTCGTATTCTTTGCAGCATTGTTTGCTTCAATCTTTAGTGCTTTTCAAGATTAAATAAGTTAATTTGACACAGAAAAAGCCCACCCAAGTTACCTTGGATGGGCTTTTGTAGTGGACAGCCAGGGGCTCGAACCCTGGACCCACGGATTAAGAGTCCGTTGCTCTACCAACTGAGCTAGCTGTCCATGTTGAAACTCAACAACAGATAATACTATACCACCGTAAATTGAGTTGTGCAACACTTTTTAGTAAATTGCGAATTAATTTTGATAATTATAGGCGGGAATGAGCTGATTCGTACCGCTTAACATTAAGAATATAAAAGACTAATAGCACTACATATATCAGCATGACATAAAAGCTGATTGACACGGAAAAGATATTTGCGATACTCATGAAGACCAAGGTTCCAATTGGAAACGCAATGGAACCAACCGTATTAATGATTCCCAGCGACATGGCAATATTATCACCAAGATTTTGATTCATAATCCAGGCCGAAAACTTTGGCCCGTTTACACCCTGAAGGTAGGCCGTAATCAATAACATTGCTAAGGCATACAAAAAATTTGAAAACACTAGCAAAACAATGATGATTAAGGCAATTGAAAAAACTTGATAGATTAATAAGGTTGTAAAGTGAACTTTCATTAAAAAGTTTGGGCGTATCAGCGATCCAATGATTTGCCCGACAGAGAATACAACACCGAACAAGGCGACGGAATAACCAAAATTACCAATTTGGCTCAGCGGGTTTTGAGTTAAATAAAGAATAAGCACCTGTTCTAGGGAGGTTGCAATAATACCAGCAACTAGATAAATAGATAAATAACGGCCCAAAAGCGGGACCGAAAATATTAGTTGGAAAGATTTCATGAAAGGTTGCTTAGTATCTTTTGCGTGGCTCGAAGGTGTTTCCTCAGTAAGCTTGCTTTTTAGTTTCGATAAAAATAAAGTACTCAATAAGAATATAAAGGAGTTCAATAAACTAAATATAAAATAATTGTTATTAAGTGCAGTTAACAAGGAAATGCCCAAAAATTGACTAACCAAGGTGATGGTACGTAAAACCCCGGTTTGGTAGCCAATAACATGTTCCCGATCGTCATTGCTTACCAATGAAATCATTGTGGGATATAGTAGTCCAACAGAATATTGGCCGATTAAGTCAGAAACAAGGTTGAAAATCAAAATAAATGCACAGAAATAAGGCGAGAAATCGTGCATAATTACGATACTAATCAACATAAATAGCCCAAATTGACCAATTTTCATCCATCTGGCAATACGCAATTTATGTTTGCTAATATCAGCCCAGTACCCCGTTAACGCATTTAGTAATGCTGGGATAGAGTTCATGACTGACACTAGTGTAAGAAGCCAACCTTTAATCGAAGGATCAGCGTTGGCATTAACATACATTAAAAACACCAAATTGAACATATTCATGCCAATCGTTTCAAAAATGTTTGTTAGAAATAACCATTTATAAGGGCTGAAGTAATATTTTTTAACTATATTCATTAATGTACCTCCTGGCTAGCAAGTTTCCATAAAACTAATATTTAATCATTATACACTAACCAAATTATAATAAAACACTCGTTATTTACGGTTATATAACAAAAAGGTAACTAGTGATGTTGCACAAAAGTTACCTTTTTTTGTATATATATTTATTTTGAACCCCAATGGTCAAGTGATCTAAGGAGTTAGCTTAACCCCACAAATGGCCAATGGCGGCATGTTATGTATTTTTACGATATGCATTGATCAGCAACACAATACCGTTGATGATAAACGCGAGTGGGAAAATCACATTGATGTAGGTAAAGCCATTGTAATTGAACCAAACCAACATGCCGAGGCCCGTTAAGATACTAATGATCGCTGAATGGCGCCGTAAGAATACCAAAACGGGATGGTTAGACTTTTGAAGTACTATATACAAAAGAAATATCATTAAGATTTTTAAATATATCATTTTTTTCCTGACTTAAAGCTTAGTATCGAGTTCTTTCCCCCAACTCATAAATAAACCACTAAGCACCCCTAGTTCTGTCAAATATTCGGATTTTGGATTAAGTACCACAGCCACAATAAAAATAACCAAACCAATTAGCTTTAATATCCAAGGGGTGATTTTATTTTTTCTCATTCTCGGTCACAACTTTCATTGATAATGTCTTGGCCAAACATTGTTAAGGGCGAAATTATAATTTCACTCAAAATGCGATGCTAAAATCTACAAAATTATAACGACGAACAAGATGCACATTCCAATCAAATTACCTATTGTCAAATATTTCACGACATCCTTGTTCGCCCGAATAATTCTGAATTCAGTCACACCGCCTGAAACACACCCAAGCAAGGCAACCCAATCACCAAAATCGTTGGCGCCGTGAATTGGTAAATAGTGAATAATGGCAACAACTATTGCCAGCGAGAGTATAATTTCGAATATCTTATTTTTCATATTAGTTACACCGGCTTTGTTGTATAGAACCAAGCACTATTTTTATGGGTAAATGTAATTAATTTGTTCTGCTTCATGGAATTCCTCCCATTTATGTATAATGCGTTTATCAAAATTAACAATCCTAATGATGATAATCGGCATTGAACGATATATTTGCAGATTTATATGAATTTAACACCGGCGTCTAAAACTCACATAAAGATACAAAAAACGATGTTGGCCTATCAAAAGGCCATCGGGGCACCCCTTAAAATGTTCACGCGTGAAAGGGATAGGTATGTGCATGGTGCTAAACACCACAATGATGATTAGTAACAATTGCCGTGAATTTATCTTCACGACAAATGCAAAACTATTCATGCACCTAAATGTAGCACTATTCATATGAGAAAACAACCGTGTTTTAATTTTAATTTCGCAATTAGAGTGTCCGGTAGTTGGGATTTTCTCATCTAACACGTTCCATCCTTTGATAAAAAAAGATGACCTTTCCAATTTATCTATAAGGAAGTGCCTGAAAAAATATAAAAATTTCATGGGTTGGGTTCCCGCTATTTAAACTTGATTTTGTCGAGTTAACAAAAAATGAGCTATTATAAACGAGGGCATTATAAAAAAGGTAGCTTATGACATTTCTCATAAGCTACCTTTTTTGTAGATCTAGTTTTTAAACCCAATCGCCATTGCGGAAGACTGGTACAACTGTGCCGTCGTACTTGATTCCGTCAATGTCCATGTCGGCTGAACCCATCATGAAGTCGACGTGGACATCTGATAGGTTTTGGCCCTTGGCTTGGCGAGCGGCGGCGTCCATTTGAGTTCCATTATGGATGTTAAATGGATAGGCAGCCCCGATTGCCAAGTGGTCTGAGGCATTTTCGTCAATCAAAGTGTTGTAGAACACGATGCCTGATTGTGAAATTGGTGAAGGGTCGGGCACCAATGAAACCTCGCCCAATGACTTGGCACCTTCGTCAGTCGCAATCAAATGCTTCAACACATCTTCACCAGTTGAAGCGGCGGCTGAGATGATCTTACCGTCTTTGAATTCCAACTTGATGTCGTTAATCAACACGCCACCGTATGACAATGGCTTAGTCGCCGTTACAGTCCCTTGGATGTTGCGGTAGTCAGGGGATGTGAAGACTTCTTCGGTTGGCATATTGGCCACGAAGTAATTGCCTTGCTTATCAGTTGAATCCGCCCCTTCCCAATGATGATCTTCAGCCAAACCAACCGTCAAATCAGTGATTGGTGACGTGTAGTGCAATTCTTTGAAGTTGTTTTCGTTCATCCAAGCTGCTTTGTCCGTCAATTTCTTGATGTGAGCTTGCCATTCAGCTTCGGGATTGTTGTCAGCCGTGATACGCGTGATTTTGAAAATTTCTTCCCAAAGGCGATCAGTAGCCGCTTCACCTTGCAAATTAGGGAAGACTTTTTCGGCCCAAGCTTGTCCGGCACCAGCCACCACCAGCCATGACAAATCGTTATTCATCGTTGCTTCCATGAGTGGCTTCTTGGCACGAGCAGCCGCCTTGGCGTATTTAGCCACTGTATCAGGGGCAATTTCGCCAAGCGCATCAGGATCTTGTGAAATCAAGCTAATCCGTGACGTGTTGCGGCTAACCAAATATTCAGCGCGCGCCGTTTCCCAGGCCGGTACGTTTTCAAGCGTTGCATCATCAGCATGCTTGAGCGCTTCCTTATTTTCATAAGTGTCTTTCCATTCAACCATTACCTTGTTAGCACCACGAGCGTAAGCGGCATCAATGATGTAGTGGGCAAGCTTACTTTGGTCGATTTCAGCCGCCAATAAAACGTCTTGGCCGGGTTGGACGTTAATTCCAATGGCCGTGATAATGTCGGCGTACTTCTTCAATAAGATATCAAAATTTGCGAGTGTCATAATGTTCCTCCAAAATATAATTGTATTTTCATTTTACACTAATTTTTCAAGGCTGCTTGTAAAAAGCGCAGCGAACTTGTCCGTAATTCGGCAAGTTTTTCGCGAGAAGCCTGATAATCAAGCGTTAAATCATAGTCTAAAGCCGCAATTTCTGCCAAACTCCGCGGGGTTACCGCCAATAATGCCAACAAATCGGTAATCCGTGCTGACATATCTGGCATATTGCCGCCACGCTTGGTCACGATGAAAGGTTTACCAAACAAAATCGACAAGGCCACAGCATGATATGAATCCGTGACGACAATGCGCGCCTCTTTAATCATATGGAGGGCGTAACCTGGTGCTAAGCTGAATAATTCAGGATCATCATAACTATTTAAGGCTCGGATGGCGAGGTTTTCGCCCGTCGTCAACTCAGCTTCGAGCGCGTCTAATTCCGCCGGCTTAGCACCGATAAAGAATTCCAACGCATACGGTGGTTGCGTGCTTGGTTCGCGCAAAAATGGTAAAGCGGTGTACCACTCTTCAGGCGTCAACAACAAAGTGGGGTCAAGGACCAATTGGGCATCTAAATTAGTTTGAGATTTAATGTAATCAACCAAAGAAGCTTCGCGCACACTTAAGGCACCAAAGTTTGGCAAATTAGTGGTGAAGATTTCATGCATCGCGGGGTTTTCAATTGCGGGCACGCCCATCGAGGCAGCATAGGCAATACTTTTAGCTGCGGGAATGTCGGCCAGCAAAAACAACTTGAATTCAGCCGGCGCCAACCAAACGGGATTCCAAACTTGATCTGAGCCCACGATATATTTATCGAACTGATCCGTAAACGGGCTTTCGTTGATGTAGCCAGTTGAAAGCGTCTTAAATGTGTGTTCCCGCGCGCGATATAAGGCATCGTACTTGGTGGTTGTCGGGTGAGTTAAGCGGCGCAACCAAGCCTTGATTGGTGAAAAGTGCAAAAAGCGCGATTGTTTACCTGACCACGGATGTTGTAGCGTGGCAACTTCGACTGGTTCATCTAGCTCAACTTTATGCATTAAGACATATTGTAAAGCAAAGTTTTGCAGGCGATTGCCATAATTCAAATAATCGTTAATTGTGACGATACCAATCTTCATGTTGATCCTCCTTTCTACTGATGTGGGATAGCAAAAATGAACCAAGACATGACTTAACGTGTCTCAGTCCACTAGGTTGCGTTATTTAAAAATATCCGCCGCGATATGTTCAGCATCGCGCAAATTTTTGTCGTTGACTCCTGGCCGTGGAGCGAAGGTGGTAAACCATGACCAGCCTTCAGTCGGCACACCCCAGATGTACAAACCAGGGATTTCAACATTTTCAGCATTAATCACTGTCGTTGTGGCCTTGTTCATCCGAATTCCGCCAACGGTATATTCGCTACCATCAGCACGTTGATAAACTTGATTAGAAAAGACGCCTTGGTCGCGCAACGATGTGACTAGTGTATCACTAGCATGCAACAAATTCACCCCATGTAAGCGCGCTTCAACTAACGCATTGGTCAACCAAGACCCACCGCGTGAATCGGTTGCTACAAATTTATCATCTTGGATGGTGACTTTCAACCCCGGCGCGGTTACCGTCAAAATGCCTGCTTCAATCAAAGCACGCATTTGTTCAACGCGAATGACCGGTGGCCCAACCGAAATAATACTGTTAAAGGGGTTAAACGTCCGCAAGAATTGGGCGTATTCTTCACCATTCAAGTAACCAGCATCCAGATAATGGCGGATAATGCCGCGCACATCGCGCAACATATCAAACGCCCCAGCATACGGCGCATCGACGTTACCTTGACGCGCATCATTGATGTCCCAAGTCAGGTAATTGACCATGAATGAATCATAATCAATTCCGTCAGGTAGCTCTGCAACTGGGCTCAAGATGCGATTCCAGTCCATGATGTAATCTTCGGGGATGCCGAATTTACGCGCCGTTGCATTCATATCATCAGCAGTTTCAAGGGCTGCCATGAATTCCGCCGCATTAAATGGCCAAGTCACCCCAAAATCACTAATCGTATTCGCATAATGCTTATAAGTCATTTCGCGCTCGATCAGATTAAAGAAATAGTCAAACTTAACTTGTCCATCATGCTCGGCAGCATACTTGTCCAAATTAGCTTGGGTAAAGAATTTTGGAATAAAGACTTCCGCATCTTTCTTTTGGTTGACACCACGCGCATGCATTGGCAAACCAGACCGCGAACCAGCAATCATGTCAGGCTCATTGCCAGACGGAATGTAATACAAGCGCCCTTCGTTGTCACGAGCATAGCGCCCGCCACGACCAATGGTGAGTTTGGCAATGTAATCAAAGAAACTCAACCCCAAGCCGCGCAATAACACGTCTTGGCCAGCTGGCACACTGGCTAAATCAGCTTCAGATGGATGACCGGCTGGCACATAAGTAATGTCTTGATTATGTGCGGCCAAATCAGCAAACAATTGTTCCTCGTCGGTGTTAGCAACATCTGTGTGGCCTAGTGCCATGACGACGTAATCAGCTATAGCCGTGATGCCATCGGCCAACATTAGATAGAAACTATGCTCACCATTGGGCTGCACATCCGTAACGCTAACGGGGGTGTAAGTCACTGTCACATTGTCAGGCACTTGTTGCAATAATTCAGCGTAGAACCATTGCGCATAGACCCCAAATAAAGCCCGCGAAGTAAAGCGGTTCGGATTAATCCGCGCGATTTCATCCATAAAGACGGCTTCGTTTTTATACTTGCCAGCCTTTAAAAATTCAGGCCCAACAGTTTTGGCCCATTCGTAAAAATCTGGTCCATAAATCGATGGCTCAGCATGGGGGATTGAAGGGTCAGTGAATAAGGTCAATTGCTGGGTGACGGTATTCATCAAAAAAGTAGGGTCTTGATCAGGATTCCAAACGCGGCCGCCAATGGGGAACGGGTCGTAGATTTTAATCTTGATTTCATCAGTTGTTTGTTGGGCATAAGCGAGTAACCGCTCCAAAAGCGTGAGGTTACGCGGACCAGCACCAATAAGGGCGATTTGCATATTAGTTAGCCTCGATTCCTGCTTTAAAATCTTTTAATTCTTCAGGGGAGAAAATGCCGATATCTTTCACGTAGATCGAACCAGCACGCTTGGTACCTTCGTTTTGCAACAAACCAGTCTTGGCATACGCAAACGTGACCGTCGCAGTCGCGCGAATAGCTGAACCCATGATGTCACCGGTCGTCGCGTTCAAACCAGACGGCACATCCACGGAAACCACCGGTACATTAGCAGCATTGACGCGCTTGATGATGTCACCGAGCTTGACGGGAACGGGTTTTGACAACCCAATCCCAAAGAGGGCGTCGACGATTACGGTGTAAGACCGGAAATCTTTGACCCGCGAGATGGTTTGCATACCGTAGTTGCGGGCAATTTTGAGTTGGATAGTTGAATTGACAGACGCCCGAGTTTCGTCACCGAGTAACAATAAGTCAACTTTAACGCCTTTTTGGGCGAGCAAACGGGCGACCGCAACCCCGTCACCACCGTTGTTGCCAAGGCCAGCCATGACCAAAACGCTGGTCAAATCAAAATTACCGGCACCTAAGACTTCGGTGACAGCCAAAGCGGCGCGTTCCATCAAAACGAGGGAAGGCACACCGATTTCATCAATGGTAAAGCGGTCGTACTGTTGCATTTCTTGAGCGGTTACTGCATCGTTCATGAGCAACCTCCTTATTTTTTTATGATTCATGTAGACATTCTGTATTCATTATAACCCAACCAACTGGTAAAATGGTTATGATACTACGTGAGAGAGGTGAATATAATGGATACGAATAAAATTCCAGAGACAATGGAAGAGGTTGATGCGCAAGTTGCTTTGATGAGCGAGCGTGGATTCCCGGTTACCCAAGATGACGTGATCAAAGAGGCGCTGAAGGCTGGCTTCCAAGATATCGTTGATGAACGGATGGAGGGGAGTTATTATTCTGTGCGTTGGGATGCTGAATTTAAGGCGCTTGAGGTTTATAATTTTGACACTGGGTTGGTTGGACGTGCTGTGCCAGCTGATGGGGGGGCTGATTTTATTGCGCAGTTTAAGGCTAATGCGATGGGGGTTTGGTTTACCCTCGATAAAGAAGCTGGGAAGATTATTGGTCGTTAGGGGTTCTTTAGCCGTTTCACGGCTAGGGCTTTGGGTTTGGTGGTGGAGATGGCTCCGCGTTGCTGGCATAGAGGTGGGCGACAGAGTCCCACTAGTCTAAGGGACTCGGCTCCTCGCAAGCGAGAAACCAATTCCCTAAGACCGCGTTGGTGCTCCTACCTCGCTTTTTCCACCACTA
>JAITQG010000007.1 GCA_031289015.1 Lactobacillaceae bacterium | reverse complement strand
ACCTTCACAATTGACAAGGCAACTTGGCCAGCACCAACATTGCCAACGCCAGCTGATGTAGTTGCCGGTGAAACCACTTTGGAAATCACTGTCCCAGACTATGTGCCTGGCACAGTCCTTGAGTTCACGATTGACGGTTGGAAGACCATCCAGTCAATTAACACAAACACAGTTAAGTTGCATGACTTGACGGCAAACACGACTTATCACGTAGAAATTCGGGTTCAAGGTGATGTAAATCACACGACGTCATTAGTGACAGTTGGTGATTACACAACGGCTAAGGTGCCAACACCAACGCCAGATCCTACCCCAACTCCTACGCCAACACCGGATCCAACGCCAACACCGGATCCAACACCAACACCGGATCCAACACCGACGCCAACGCCGGTACCAGATCCAACGCCAGCGCCGACACCAACACCGGCGCCAGCACCAGCAACACCGGGCGCAACGATTATTAATACGGCGCTCACGACACCAGCTGCCACTGTAACGGCCCCAACTACGGCGCCAACAGTGCCAACACCAACGCCAGCAGCAACAGATGATGCTACTGACGATACAATCCAAGCTGACGAACCAGCTAAGAGTGGTGACGCAGAAGAGACAGCTGCTCAACAACAGCTTGATCAAGACGCCATGTCACCATGGTTGATTAGCGGATTGTTGCTTGCCTTGCTTGCAGGTTTGGGCGGATGGTACTTCTTGTTCTATCGTCGTCGTAAGGATGAAGAAGAGGAAGAAGCTTAATTAACACAAAAGACGTTGCTAGAAATTATTCTAGCAACGCCTTTTTGTTTACATTGAAATACTAGTGGTAGCTTGATGTGCTTGCCATTCTGCATTGAAGGTCGCCAAAATCTCGCGCACTTCATTAGTCGATTTCGTATCCATCAAAGCAATCCGCAAATCTGATGCATACGAGAAATTACGCACGTAAATCTTAAAGAAACGCTTCAACTTTTGGAAATGCATTGGGCCAAACTTTTCAGTGAATTCATCAAACAAATTCAATTGCGTTTCCAACAAAGCCAAATTTTCATCCAACGTGTGTTCAGTTGGTTCAAGTTCAAAGCAATATGGATTTCCAAAAATCCCCCGACCAATCATGATCCCGTCAATCCCTGGGTGCTCCTTGGCTAATTGCAAGCCAGCCGCACGATCTTTGATATCACCGTTGATTTGCAACAAGGTGTTGGGTGAGATTTCATCACGCATTTTAACGATTTCATCAATTAATTCAAAATGCGCGGGCGCTTTTGACATTTCCTTGCGCGTCCGCAAATGCACGGTCAAAACTTGGATGTCTTGTTTCAATAGGAAGGGTAACCAAGACTTGTAAGTGTCTAGGTTGTTGAACCCAAGCCGCGTTTTCACCGAAATAGGCAGGCCAGTGGCTTTGGCAGCCGCAATCACTTCAGCAGCGGAACCAGGATTTAGAATCAAATCTGAGCCACCGTGGTTTTTAATCACCGTCCCATCCGGACACCCCATATTGAGGTCGATGGCTTGAAACCCGCGGCCCTTCAACTCGTTGATTGACGATGTGAAATCTTCTGGCCGATTACCCCATATTTGGGCGATGGGCATCGGTTCGTCTTCAGAAATCGCCAGCCGGCCTTGAATTGAAAACTTGGCTTTAGGATGCGCCACGCTGCGAGCATTGACGAATTCAGTATAGAACAAGTCCGGTTGGGCCGCCTTTAACACCACGCGCCTAAACACCGTGTCCGTCACGGCTTCCATGGGTGCGAGTGAGAAGAACGGTACCGGTTCACCGTTGGCGTTTTGAGTCGCGGTGTCGACGATATTTTGCCAGAATGCTGATTTAGCTTGCCGCATATTAATCTCCTTAGTCAAAAACTTTATCTTCGTTTGTGTGAGTTTTAAGAACTCAACAGCTAATTTTTAGTAACTATAATAGTTTAAGGCCAAACCATATTTCATTCAAGTCCCTTTATGTTACGCCAATATTTACACGTGGTTGGAAATAGCGTAAATTTAAAGTAACAACATTAACAATTAAGGAGTTTAACATGGCAATAAAACAAGAAATGGTCCCCGGCATTATTTTGACGATTGGTTTGGCGCTAGTCGCTAAAATGTTAGCCCCCTGGGTTCCCCAATTAGGCGCTGAGGCCTTGGCCATGTTGATCGGTATCGGCTTGGGGAATACAATTTTTGCTGGGCGCACTTGGGATAGCGGCGTGAAGTGGGCTGAAAAATACCCTATCGAAATTGGCATTGCCTTGTTGGGACTGACGATTACGCTCAACACGATTGAACAACTTGGCTGGACCGGCTTTCTCTTTGTTTTGCTGCAAATGACGGCGACCATCGTGTTTGTCATGTGGGTTGGCGGGCGAATTTTTAAAGTCAGCCCGCAAACCGCGATGTTGATGGGTGCGGGGAATGCGGTCTGTGGTTCATCGGCAATTGCGTCTGTTGCCCCAGCCATTGGCGCCAATGATGATCAACGCCGGACCTCGGTGGCGACCGTTTCGTTAATGGGGGTAATCTTGTTGCTGGTCTTACCAGTCATCGGCCCCAAGCTCCTTGGCCATGACAATTTGCTAGTTGGTGCGCTGATCGGCGGGACCGTCCAGTCAGTTGGGCAAGTCGTGGGAACCGCCGCTTTGGTCAATCCAAGCGTCGTGACCTATGCCACGCTCTTTAAAATGTTGCGGGTCATAATGCTGTCTGTAGTGGTTATTGTATTAGCCAATCATGCCAATAAATTACGTGATGAGCCGGGCACTACCAAAACCAAGTTCAAGCTCAACGTGCCGTGGTTTGTGATCGCCTTTGTGGTATTTATGCTACTAAATTCATTTTCCGTCTTTCCGCATATCTATGGTACCTTTGCCAAGTCGATTTCTGGCTTCTTTGGCGTTGTTAATTTGGCAGGGATTGGGTTGAATTTGCGCTGGTCAACCATCAAAAGTTCCGGTGGCAAATTCGTTGGCTATGGCTTGGTGATTATCATCTTCCAAGTCGCCGTCGCCCTGTTGCTCATCTATACATTAATGCATTAGCAAAGCGAGGTTTTCATGGACATTATCAAAACATTTTATGCAAACGCAAATCCCGACAAAGCTGTGGGGATGAAAAAATACATGCGCAATCAGTTTGAATACCTCGGGCTACAAAAACCAGCCCGCGCCACTTTAGCTCGTGATTTCCTAAACGCGGCCAAGCAAACGGGTAACTTGGACTGGACCGTTGTTGAACAGCTTTGGGATATGCCCGAGCGTGAATTCCAATATTTAGCGATCGACTATATTCTAAAGTTAAAGGCGCAATTAACGTTAGCTGATTTGCCGAAAATCAAAGCCTTGGCGCAACGCAAATCGTGGTGGGATTCAGTGGACGCCTTGCAACCAACTGTGACCTATATCGTCGAACATAATCCAGCGAGCCAAGAAGTTATGTTGGAGTGGGCCGAAGATGCCGATTTTTGGGTGCGCCGCTTAGCCTTGACGCATCAATTACATCAAAAAACCAACACCAATGCCAAGGTGTTGGCGCAAATCATCCTCAAGAATTTAGACTCGGATGAATTTTTTATTAACAAAGCGATCGGGTGGGCCTTGCGCGATTATAGCAAGACCAATCCCGACTGGGTCTGCAACTTTTGCAAGGTCTATCGTAAGGAACTCAATCCCTTGAGCATGCGCGAGGGCTTAAAGCACGTGAATACATTATTGTAACCCGTAAAAAAAGCAGCTCAGTGATGAACTGCTTTTTATGTGTCGCCGTTGAATAAAACAATCGATTGTCATCATGGCGGGTCGTGCGATCTTCTATGTAGTAAACTTAAGGAGAGAATACTTATCTATGTACCTTCATACTATACTTAGGTTGTTGAAGTTTATCGACCTTATTAAAAGGAAGTGACGAAGGTTTTATGAAGGTATGAGCAACGTCCAGATTTGTGTACAAAAAATAAGTTAACTACGGTTTGAAGTCCAATAAACAAGAAAAACCCACGCAATTTTGCTGCGTGGGTTTTCATATTTAAAATTTTAAAGCACCTAAGTTAAGCGGATAATCAGCGGCTAAGCGAATCCAGGTCGCGTTGCTAATAATTTGGAAAACTTCAAAAATAAATCTATTATTGAAGTTACAATTTATAAAAGAGATATTAATAAAGGGGTACATAATGAAATTAAAACGCTACAAGATGGTAATGCTGTCAATTGTGTTAATTGGGATCGCAATAATCGGTTTAAATGCTATATATTTGGGGAATGTCGTGAATCATAAAAAAAATACATCAGAAGAAACAGTAAAACAAATAGTGACTCGTTTCAAAAATCCAGCCCCAAAAAAGTAAATAAAGAAAGAAATAGTGCTTGGGCAATTGAGCAAGTAAAAAAAGATTTTTATCAATCATATAAGGATGATTATTCTTATGGAATTGTCAAAAATCATAATCAAACATACTTAGTAACTATTAAGGCAAAAGAGTATCTCGACGGCGGAGGGTCAGGTAATGCTGGAAGTTACACCGTTTACTCGACGGGGGACGTTGTGGCTAATGATGGATCTGGGGGGACGATACCTACTATTTCTAACAATGAAGAAAATTTACATGATGATAGCTGGATTATTGATAAAGTTGTCCAGTTTATGATTAACTATTATGGGTTTAAGGCAACTGAAAAAGATAATAATACATTTGAAGTTGAGGCTATGTATTTCGACAACTATGGCGCGGGTGCTACCTATAAATATATGGTGTATCCCAATGGGAAAGTTTCTTTTCAGCGCTAATTGCAAGGGCATATTTCCTTATTTTTAATTTCGATTTAGTATAATTTAGTTGATATAGTTGCTGGATTTAAATTTTATTTTTCGAGATATACTAGGAGGATTTTATTATGCAAGTCGGACAACGAGGTAGGCAGTTAATAAAGGAATTTGAAGGTCTTAGATTAACCGCTTATAAGGATGATGTAGGGGTCTTAACAATCGGATACGGGCATACAAATAGTGCTCCATCAGCTGATAAATACCCAGTATATGAAGGACAAACCATAACAGAAGAAAAGGCGTAGAGCAGCCGAAAAAGCTTTGTTTTTAGACGGAGCTAATGTGGATGATGATGCTTCAGCCAATGATAATAGTCACGCTTTTGATGTAATGATTCAGTGGATGGAGAACGCCCGCAGTCGAGGGGTTACGTACAGTATGGAGTTAAGAAACGGGCCTAATTCATACGATTGTTCAAGCGCAGTGTATTATGCTCTAAAAGCTGGAGGATTTTTGCCAACCACGAACAGAATTGGAAATACTGAGACATTATTCGTGGATTTAGAAAATTATGGATGGAGTAAAGTTCCTGCTAGCAATGGTGTTTTCGCTACTAAGCGTGGAGATATTTTTATATGGGGAATACGTGGATCAACAGCGGGAGCATTTGGCCATACCGGAATTTTTTTTGACAACAATGATCAAATAATTCATTGTAATTACGCAGACAACGGGATTAATATTACTGATCATGATATTAGGTGGATTGCTAACGGTAGGCCGTATGTGACAATTTATCGATATATTGGAACTGGAGTCAATGTGCCGGCTCCTGATGACAATGGTTCTGGCAGTGGAGACGGGAATTCTGCAGGTAATTTAATACCAATGAGAGGAACCTTTTACCCTAATCAAACATTACCGATAAGCAATGATATGGATCCATCAAGCCCAGCGGTAGGCACATACGATGCAGGGGAAGCTGTCATCTATGATAGTTATGCTTTTGCAAATGGGTATGCATGGATTAGTTACATTAGCTATGTTGGAACTAGACATTATATTGCGGTGGGGCCAGATGATGGAAGGGTTGATACCGTTTGGGGGAATGGATTCTTTAACGATGATAATTCTGACGTCTCTCAGAACACACCAGAAACTGGCGACATTATTCCTAAATCAGGAACATTCACAACTAATAGAACTCTAGAAATTAGTAGTGATACTGATCCGTCAAGCCCAGCGGTAGGTACCTATGATGCTGGAGAATCATTTATTTACGATGGATATTTATTCTCGAATGGATATGTTTGGTTGACCTATGTAAGTTATGATGGTCCACGAAGGTTTGTAGCAATAGGACCAAATGATGGGAATACTGACAATACATGGGGGACAGGTTTCTTTAATTAGCTGTCTTAGAAAACGCATTATGTATAAAGACAAAATTTATGTCGTGCAATAGAAAAACCCACGCGATTTTACTGCGTGGGTTTTATATATCAATAAATTAGAACGGTCACTGTGTGGGATCAATGGGTGGGTCGCATTAAATGAGAAAACTCCAATCACAAATCAAACCTAGATTTAAAAATTATCATTTAAAACCCCTTGTTTTCTCATATGAATAGTGCTACATTTAGCTACATGAATAGTTTTGCATGCGTCAGTGAAAGTGATTTCACGACCATTGTAACTAATCATCATTGTGGTGTTAGCACCATGCACATATCTAACCCTTTCACGCGTGCATACTTTTTAGGGTTACCAGAGGGTCTTTTGATAGACCAACATCGGTTTTTGTATCTTTATGTGAATTTTAGACGCCGGTGTTAAATTCATATAAATATGCAAATATATCGCTCAATGCAGGGAATCAAAATTAGCATTGTGAATTTTTGATTCACAGCATTATACATAAATGGGAGAATTCCATGAAACGAAATAAATTAATTGCTGGTCTTTTGGCCGGTTTACTTGTGGCAAGTATTATGATCAACACCACGGCTGCAATAAATGTTCAGGCTGATACAAGTAATTCAAATGGCAACTAAGATGCTTCAGTTATCATTAACCAAGGTGTTAAATTATCAGATGATTTACAAAGTTTAAATGTATTAACAGTAAATGACGGCATCATCTCGTTTGATTATGATCAAGCAGTGAAGGACGGTGTTAAACCGGAAGTAGCGCAAGAACTAAAAACCCTAACTAGCGCAGCTGATACAGCATCACTAAGAGGGCAATGTGGATTTGTTATTCATTGTGGTCATCAAACGCAGAAAATGAGTAGGCTTGCGTTGATTGCCGCATGCGAAGCTGGATGTTCAGAAGGTTTAGTTACTTTAGCAGCTGTTAATCCAGCGGCTGCGATTGCAGTTTCTGCGGTCTTAGCAGCTGTGGTTGGGGCTGCTGTTGGGGCCAAAACAATTAGCGTGGTGGTTAATGTACCATGTGTGGCGTGGAAAAAGAATATTTACCTTAAATAGGAGATTGTTTGATGGAAGTATACAAAGCAGCAAGGTCAAAGATTGATCTATCAATCGTCGCACTTTTGAAAATCGTTTTAATTACTAATTTAATAGGCAATGTAGTTATTAATATTCAAGAGAGTGGAATTTTATTTTATGCCAATATTGTATTTGGCATAATAGCATTCCATTTAATCAGCAATCCTAAAAAAGGTAGTAAAGCCTACTGGGTTTTCACCATTTCTGAGTTAGTTGCAGGTGTTTGTTGTATGGCCTTTGTCATTTGGAAATTCATGCACTAAACGTTCAAAGCCAGACATATCTATTCTTTTGCATGTTCTAAACTAGGTGTGTTTATAACAATATATCTTAAAAGAGTACTAATTGTTTTATTAATAACAATTCAACCTAACTACGATTTGAAGTCCAATAAACAAGAAAAACCCACGCGATTTTGCTGCGTGGGTTTTCATATTTAAAATTTTAAAGCACCTAAGTTAAGCGGATAATCTGCTAAAAACAAATTGTTCATCCCGGTCCGATCAACCCGTTCACCAAACTTATAAACGTCGACGGGGTTCGCCAAGACATTAATATCAGCCAAAGGATTGTCCGCAAAAGTCACAAAGTCAGCCACTTTGCCAACAGTCAGGTCACCAAAATCTGCATCAATTTGCAATAATTCAGCGGCGTTGGTGAAGAGCGCTGTCAAAATTTGTGCATTGGTGGCTCCAGCGATTGACCATAGATATGCTTCAGTCGCGGTATCACTAAATGTATTCAGCGGCGAACCGGCATCAGTGCCCAGCGCCAAACGCACGCCATCCCGGGCAGCCCGGCCAAAGGCGTTCATTTGCGGTTCTAACCAACGTTCAGCCTTCTCAGTCATCCAGCTAGGCACAATGCCCTTGCCGCGCTTAATGAGCACGTAAACGGCCACCATGGTCGGGGTGAGGAAAGTGTTGTTTTGATGAAATAAAGCGAGGGCCTCGTCGTCAATTTCAAAGGCGTGCTCCACCGAATCGGCTCCAGCGCGCAAAGCATCTTTGACGGTTTGCAGGGGTTGGGCGTGCACCGCGACATGGATGCCGCGGCGATGTGCAACTTCAATCCCGGCGCGCATCTCAGCCTCGGTCATTTGTGGCATGCTAGGTTGTTCAAATTCGCTAAAGGCAATCCCGCCTGACGACATAAATTTAATAGCGTGTGCACCTTGCTTAATCCGATTGCGCACGGCAAAGCGCATAGCATCTGGACTATCGATTTCTTCACCAACACCCGAGCCGTGCCCGCCAGTCGTGGTGATAGCGCGCCCAGCTGCCACCAAGCCAGTACCTTGCCAATTCCTAGCATCGACCATTTGTTGAATGCCGATATCAAATGAATTAGCCGTCCCCAGCGCACGCGTGTAGGTGACGCCGCTATTGAGTAATTCGTTTAAATTTTGTTGAGCTTGCAACGCGATTTCAAATGGTTCGCGCGGCTTTTTAGGCGCATAGGGCAAGACTTTATTGACAATATGCGTATGAGTATTGATCATGCCTGGCGTGACAAACAAATTGTTCAAATCAACCAATTCAGCTTGGTGTTTTTGTTGTTCAGGTACTGGCCCAATGCCCGTCGCTAAAATCCGGCCAGTGGTCAAATCAACGGTCAGCCACCCCGTCGGATTAAATTTTGCATTTGCCACATCGTAAAATTGCCCATTAAAATAAGTCCGTGTCGTCATTGCCTTACATCCCTTCAAAAATATTCCAATAACAATTATAGTCCCATCACGCGGAATTAGTAAGCTTAAAGTGTTGACGCTTTGGGGGATTGTAGTACACTATTAGAAACATTAAAAAGTTCTAATAGCGCGCTTGGACTGCAAAACCACCAAGCGGGCTGCAATTCTTAGGAGGAATTATGGATTTATTAAAGAGAATGTTCCGCAAAGCCTCGCGTGAGAGCTATTTGCAAGCTGACGCGCACTTTGCCAAGACATTGGGCGTGCGCGACTTAATCGGCTTGGGTGTCGGGATGATTATCGGGTCTGGAATCTTCGTGTTGCCAGGCACGGTTGCTGCCACGACCACAGGGCCGGCCATCACGATTAGTTTCTTAATCGCTGGGTTGGTTGCCAGCTTGGTCGCCATGGCCTACGCCGAATTCGCCACGGTCTTGCCAGTCGCTGGTTCAGCCTATTCATTTGGAAATGTGATTTTTGGTGAAGTGGTCGGTTGGATTTTAGGATGGGCCATCATTTTGGAGTACTTCTTGGCCGTTGCCGCGGTTTCAACGGGTTGGTCAGCGTACTTTGCGACCTTCGTTTCATCGTTGGTCAAGATCCCCCAAGCAATTTCAGGCCCATTTGACCCAGCCAAGGGCACGTATATTAATTTGGTCGCCGTTTTGATTATCATTTTCATCGCCTTTATTTTGTGGGGTGGGATGAAAGAATCAAAGCGTGTGCAAAATTTCATGGTTGGTTTGAAAATTGCGATTATCGTGTTCTTCGTGATCGTGGGGGCCTTCTTCGTGAAGACGGCTAATTTGGATCCATTCATCCCAATGCGGGCCCACGGTTCATTTGGAATTACTGGAATTTTCACTGGGACAGCGATGGTCTTCTTTGCGTTCTTGGGCTTTGACGGCTTGGCTTTGTCAGCTGCTGAAGTTAAGAATCCTAAGAAGAACCTACCGATTGGAATTATTTCAACCTTGATTATCTCAGGAATTTTGTATGCGTTGGTTGGTTTGGTGTTGACGGGGATGGTTAAGTACACGGATTTGAACGTGTCAGACCCCGTGGCCTTTGCCTTTAATCACGTCGGTCAACACTGGGCTTCATTGTTTGTGACGATCGGGGCGTTGATTGGAATGTTCACGATGATGTATGCTGCTTTGTTTGGCGCATCTCGCTTGTTGTATTCAATCGGCCGCGACGGCTTGGTGCCATTTGTGGGTAAGATTAACGAAAAGACCGGGCAACCAACGCGGGCTTTGTTGATTGGCACGATTGTGGTTGCCATCTTTGGTGGGTTAGTGCCATTGGACAAGCTTGTTGAATTGGTTAACTTTGGAACTTTGTTGGCCTTCATCGTGGTTTCGCTTGGGATTATTCCATTGCGTAAGCGAAAGGATTTGCCTAATGACGGGTTTAAGATGCCTGGTTATCCGGTGTTGCCAATTTTGTCGGCGGTGTTCTTGTTCTTCCTTATGACGCAGTTGCATGCTGATACGATTATCTTTGGGGCGGTTTGGTTTGTCTTGGGATTGATTTTGTATCTTACTTATGGAATTAAGCATTCTAAATTAAATGATCAATAACTACTTTGGCGGTGCAGATGTTGCACTGCTTTTTTTGTGTCCCGCTGGGCCACGGGATTCTGGGTTGGTGGTGGAATGGGCTCCGCATTACTGGCGTAGAAGGGGGCGACACGGTCCCACTAGTCTAAGGGACTCGGCTCCGTGCAAGCACGAAACCAATTCCCTAAGACCGCGTTGGTGCCGCTACCTCGCTTAATTCCCCTACTACGCCAGCAATGCTCCGCCCATTCCACCACCAACCCAGAATCCCAACCTCCACTCGCTTTAGCTCCCTCCGGTTCTAGAACTTCAGCTTTACTACTTATAACATTTATATCTAGGCATTAAAAAAACAAATCTCATCTATAATCATCACTCACGCACCAGATATAAACATCCAGATTAACTCTGCTTATTGTTGTTAAATTTGGGCTGGCTGGGGCTCGGAGCGATCAATTTGTGGGAAAAGCAAGGGTGGCCGAATATGGGGAACCGGCGCCCGATATTAAGACCCACAACGGGCATGGCGCAGGGCCGCTTGCGGACCTTTCCC
>JAITQG010000067.1 GCA_031289015.1 Lactobacillaceae bacterium | reverse complement strand
GGGAGTTGGTTTCGTGCTTGCACGGAGCCGAATCCCTTAGACTAGCAGGACTCTGTCGCCCACTTCTATGTCAGCAACGCGGAGCCATTTCCACCAACAAGCCCAAACACCTTGCCCTGCAAAGGGCAAAACAACCCACACTAAATATTATTAATCCTCACCAAAATCCCAAACATGCGCGACTTTGATCTGATTCCACAACTTATCAATATCATCCCCCAACGCCAAAACATGCCCAGCAACCGGCAATAACACTTCACTATGATAAACCGCCAACTGCCAAGCCGGCTTAATTTGCCAGTGCCGATAAATTTGCTCCACCTGCGTATCAATAAACGGCAACAAAATCCCCTCAGCAGTTTCATGCACTTCACTAAGCGCTTGCCCCGTCAAAGCTCGCAAATGATTCTTGAACACATTCACATCAGTCGTCTGCATATAAAATACACTGACCTCACCAAGCCCCGTGAAGACATCGCGCACATAGACATTGCCCGCTTCACTAAAGAAAAACTCAGTCGTGTACGCCCCAACATAATCAATGACGTTACTAATTTGTTGCACTGTCTCGTCCATCACCCCAATGACATCAGCATCAAGTTGCTTAGCTGACCAAACGCGCCGATTTTGATTTTCATCGTATTTGGTCTCTACAACCGGATAGGTCACTAACTCACCGACTTGATTTCTAACAGCGGCAACTGCAAATTCGCGGGCGTTATCTAGCCACGTTTCAACAATCAACGCCCCGCCATCAACCAACGGTGCGACAACTCCCAAATCAAATTCACCACGTAAAATGACCGATTCAGAATGTTTGCCATGCTTGTACACTGGTTTTACGACAACTGGGTAACCCAATTTGTTGGCAGCCATCGAAATATCTTCTAATGAACTAGCAATTGCATATGGCAAAATGTTGATCGCATGCGCTTCAAAAAAAGCACGCGATAATGCATGGTCGTCGGTTAAATCCAACAAATTGGTTCCTTGAGGCATTTGCACCGTGGCTAAATTTTCCACCGTGGCGTGTGGCAACCAATCATCCGTGTAAGTCACGACACTGGCTAGGCCCAAGAAAGCCTCCCAATTTGCTTGCCCGACGAGTTTATATTCAGCTGCACTCACGGCTGGTGATTCGGCTTCAAGACTAAAACCTGCCACACTAAATCCCATATTTTGGGCTTCTTGCGCTAAATAACGACTAGAAATCCGATCGCCCATGATGCCAATTGTTTGATTTGGTAATAATTGATTTGTCATTTTTTCATCCATTTCATGTCCCAATTACTGATCATATTGGGTGAGTTTGTATTCATGTATCAAATTGATAATTTTTTCAGCGTACTGTGGATCCGTCGCGTATCCGCCAGCCACTAAGGCTTTGGCTGCTGCTTCGGGGTTGGTGGCCGTAAAGACGCCTTGGTACCGGGCATGGTTTTCACTCGTCCCATTGACCAAGACTAAGGCATGATCGGTCATCGATTCTTGCCAATCAGTATATTTTCGAAACGGCCCATCAATCGTGACCCATTTGCCGTCAATGAATTCTTTCGTTGGCAAAATCACGCTGGGCATCCCCTGACTCGCTTTCACCCCATAGAAATTATTATACTTATACGCTAATTCACTACGTCCCCAATTTGATTCCAAGGCCGCTTGCGCCAGTGAAATTGACGCACGGACGCCATATTGGGTTTGCAACTTTTGTGCTTGGGGTGCTAAACGTTCAATAAATTGGCCATAGGTTAGTTTATTGAGTGGTAACTGGTCCACTGGCGTCATGTTTTGTTGTTGAACTTGATGCCCTAAATCGGTAAACCGCACTGCAAAACCGGTGACCAAGATAATCATGATTATGACGCGTCCCCAGCGAAGGCGCCGTTGCTTGATAAAGAAGGTTGCCGGATGGATTGCCGCGAGCCATTTTTTAATATTTTTGCTTGTCTTTTTACGGCGTCGTCTTGCCATTAACTCTCCTCTATCAACCGTGTTTATTGAATATCTCCATGGTCCATCGTCAACAAATTGGCAAAGCGCGGCGAACTAGTCATCAGTTCATCAAATGTCCCCGCTAAAGCAATTTGTTGATTCTCAATAAATATAATCTTATCAACTAATTCAATTCCTGTTAAGTGGTGCGTGACCCAAATGACGGTTTTATTTGCCAAAACTTTATAAATCGTCTGCAAAACAAGTTGTTCAGTAATCGGATCTAAGCCAACGGTTGGTTCATCCAAGACCACGATCGGCGTATCTTGTAATAAAATACGCGCCAATGCAAACCGCTGGCGTTCACCGCCTGAGAAGCGATTCCCCATTTCCGTCATCGGCGTTGCTAATCCTGCTGGCAATTCCCGTACCAAATCACCCAATTCAACTTGATCGAGTACTTGCCACAATTCTGCAGGTGTCGCAGTTAACTTACCCAAACGCAAATTATTAGCAACCGTACTAGCAAATAAATACGGCGCTTGATCGAGCACGGCAATGAACTGATTGCGGTGGGCTTGGAGCTGTTGAATCGGCACTGCACCAATTGTGACCCTACCACTTTGCGGTGTTTCATCACCCAACAACAATTTAAGTAACGTCGTCTTACCAGCTCCCGACTTACCTAAAATCGCAAGCTTAGTGCCTGGCTGAATCTGTAAGTTAAAGTGCTTTAAAATCGACCGATCCGCTGTATAGCCATATGACAACTCCTTAAATTCAATCGTCGTATCATCAAGCTGAGCAATTTGTGTGACCAAACTTGCTTCGGCATCTGCTTGGTCTGACAACCCATTGAGTCGTTCAATTGAATCAGTATACCGCGGCATATCTTCAGCCCCTGTGGCAATACTAATAAACGTATCGCTGAGTGGAAAAATCAAGAGGCCAAATGCCCCAATCCAATTCACCCCAAATGCACTCGCCCCAAATTCATTCGTCGCAAACCAAATCAACAAAATTGCAGCCAACCCAATCACGAGTTCACTTAAAAACATCCGCCACCAAGTAAAGCGCGCCTTTTGTCCAGCTAACTGATGAATCTTGGCTAATTGTGTGGTTTGCGTTTGGACTAATTCAGCCGTCCGATCAGCCAAAATCCAATCTTGTAACCCCAAGACTGCATCCGTCAAATCAATGTAGAGTTCTGTTTCTTGTTGCTTCTTGCGATAATCGCGGGCTCCATTTATCGCTATGGTAATCAACGGCGCAACAATGGTCAACAAGCCTAAGAGGATCAGCATCAACAACGCCACCCCTATGTTGAAAACACCCACGCCAATCACTAAGGCTAAGTACACGACAAAACCAATCAGCGTTGGGAACAGCATCCGTAAGTAAAAATTTTCAATCTTGTCTAAATCATTGGCTAACAAATTGAGCACATCCCCAGTTTGGGCCTTAGCATGTATTGATTTAGTCCCCCGTTCTACTAACTGATACAAGCGTTGCCGAAACTTCGACACAATCCGCATCACCCAATTGTGTGACACTAGACGTTGGACATACCGAAATGCTGGCCGGCCAATTCCAAAGGCCCGCGTCAAAACAATGGGCACATAAATCATCAAAATATTTTCAGGCCTCTGGGCGGCGCGAGAAATCAAAAAGCCGGAAATAAACATCAAGGCGCCACCGCAAAAAACGGTTAAAAAGCCCAACAATAAAATCAAGGCTAGTAACCCTTTATACGTTTTTAAGTAGGGAAAGACCCATGCATCATTTGCAATGTTAGCTTTAATTTTTTGCATCGTGGGTACCTCGCATGGCCGCTTGCAAATCCATGAAATAGCCATTGTTAGCCACTAAAGCAGCCAGCGTGCCTTGTTCGACAATCTGACCGTCTTTCATCACCAATATCCAGTCCATTTGTTGCAACCAATGTAAACGATGGGTCGCAAAGATGACCAAGCGTTGATTAAACAACGGCAACATTTGGGCTTTGAGCATCGCTTCGGTTTCGATGTCTAAGTGCGCAGTGGGTTCATCTAACATCAAAATGCGCCGATCAGCATTGAGTAAAATCCGCGCCAAGCCAATCCGTTGTGCTTGGCCACCAGAAACCTGTAGGGCGCCTTCACCAATTAACGTGTCCAGCCCGGCTGGTAGCTCAGCAAACCAAGCATCCAAGCCGACATTTTCTACCGCCGTTAAAATCGCGACATCATCAGCATCTTTGGCATAGAACCGCAAATTATCACGCAAACTGGCATGGAACACATACGGCCGTTGGGGCAACACTTGAATATCATCTTGCCATTGGCGCTGCCGCAAATGGGGCACCTGCTGCTGATTAATTTTTAAATCACCTTCACCAATGAGCATGCCAGCCAACACATTTAAAAGCGTTGACTTACCAGAGCCAGATGCGCCCACCAAAGCAATGCGTTGAAAACCATGCATTTGAAAATTCAAATCCACCAGTGTGTTTTGATCATTATCCGGATAGGCAAACTGCAAATGCTTCACGGTCAAGTTACTATCAGCTTGCCACCCTCGCGTGGTATCTTGATAGACATCTTGGGCCGGCGTGGTTGGTTGCTCCAATAACACATAAATATCGCTCAAGGCATTTTTACCGTTCAGAGTCGCATGGTAATCATTGGCAAAATTGCGAATCGGCAAGAAATACTCTGGTGCCAAAACTAACAACGTTAAAGCTGGTAACAAAGTCACCGCGCCATTCAATAAGTCCAAGCCTAAAAAGACGGCTACTACGGCGATTGACAAGGTTGTAAAAAAATCCAACGCAAACGTCGACAATATCGCAATTTTTAGCGTACTCATCACGGCAAGTCGATGTTCTTCAGACACCGCATAAATATTATCAGCATAGCGTTTAGCCAGTCCTAATTGCTTGAGTGTTGTCAGCCCCCGCAACGAGTCGATAAAGTGGTTTGATAGCATATTGAAGGTCTTGTATTGCCGATCCGCTTTGGCTTGCGCAGTCAATCCCAAAATGATCATAAACATGACAATGACTGGGTAAATGCACAACAAAAATAGCGCCTGTTCCCACCGGACAATCGCCAAGTAAATTAAAATAATCAATGGAATTGTCAGCATATCAATCATTTTGACCAACACTAACGACAAATAATCGTGAACCTTGTTCAACCCATCAATCGCCAACGTGACCGATTTTCCCGTGCCTTGCCGGGCAATCAAGCTGGGACCTAATTCAACATACTTAGCCAATAATTGAGTCTGAATTCCAGCAACTGTCCGGTCAGCAAAGGGGGCCAAGACGTATTGTTTTACCACATTGAGCAACTGACGCAATGCATAGGCTAGCGCAAACCACCCCAAAGCCCCTAACACATTAGCAAAGGCGTGATGCTGCCATAAGCGGGTAATAACCAAACTCAAAAAATAACCTTGCCCCACAATGCTCAAACCTTGTAGCACAGCAATCACAGCCAACAACCCCATTGTTTGCCGTGCCCCAGGATATTTTAATAATCGTTTATCCAGCATTTGCATTCCCCTCAAATCGTTTCCTATTAAGTTTAATTATACCTGTTACCGCACAAAAAAAGGCCGACCAAATCATTGATCTGCCTGTTTCTTAAAAATTATTCTGCAGTTGCGTCTTCAACCTTGATGCGCTTCTTAAAGACCCAGAAACTCCACCCTTGATAGGCCAAGACAATCGGCACCATCGTCAGTGAAATCCACGTCATCCACGTCAACGTATATTGCGTTGACGTCGCGTTCTTCAACAAGATGCTATTGGCCGGATCGTTGGCCACCATGACGCGTGGGAAGAGCCCAATAAACAAGAGCACGACCACGGCGATGATTGCCAAGCCAGTCAAGATAAAGGCAAATCCTTGTTTACGCGTCAATGCGGTCACCCAAGCCAAAACTGAAACCAAGACGATCACGACTAACATAGCTAGCGTGGCCACCAGCTTCGTTTGGAAGAAATCGGTATAGATGAACAACGTCACCGCAAACGCGACCTCACCGAGCAATAAGACCGGATACAAGACCTTTACTTGCTGTTGGACGACTTTGTTCATGGCACTTGGATGAATCTTGAGCTGAATATAGTTCAACCCATGCAAGTATGACAACAAAGCCACAGCGACCCCACCCACAATTGAGAAAGGGTTCACGTAATCAAAGAAGCCAGCCGAGATGTTGCCTAGGTGATCCATTGGCATCCCCTTGACCACATCGGTAAACAACAAGCCAAACAAGAATGGTACGACTAACGAAGAAATTGCCGTAATCGTGGTCCATAAGTTACGGAACTTCGACGTCAACATGTGCTCACGGAATTCAAATGAGACCCCGCGATAAATCAAGCCCAACAAGATGAAAAAAAGAATCAAGTAAAAGCCTGAAAACAATGAGGCATACCAAAACGGAATTGCCGCAAACATTGCCCCACCAGCCGTTAGCAACCAAACTTCATTGCCATCCCAGTGTGGTCCAATCGCATGATACAATGCATCAACTTCTTGGTCATTTTTGGCAACGGTTCTAAACGCCATCCCGACCCCAAAGTCAAAGCCTTCGAGGAAGAAGAACCCTGAGAACAACACGGCTTCAAGAATAAACCAGAGTAATTGTAGATTAGTCATTAGCTCTCCTCCTGTTCTTTAAAGGTCTCAGCTGAGAACGGATCAATGGTCGTTGTGGCTTCCAAGTCATCATCACTGGTAGGAAAAGCCAACAACGTCCGACGTGACATGAAGACCATAATGCCGCCCAACGTCGCAAACGTCAAGAAGTACAAGATGTTTGACGTCAACAACGACGCAAACGAAACATTTGGTGATACGGCATCAGCAATCGTCAAGACGCCATATACCACCCAAGGATAACGCCCCAGCTCAGTGATTAACCAACCAGCTGTGGTGGCCATGAATGGCAAAATCGTGGCAATCCCAAAGACCCACCACACAATGCGCAACCGTGGATCTGCCAAGTCGAGTTTACTCTTCTTGCGCGTCAACCATAATGCGACAACGGCCAGCAAGCCAAACACCCCAGCTGACATGGCCATCACCCGAAAGGCAATGTACAACGTGTTTTCAGGTACGAAATAATTCATATCCGCCCCAAATTTCTTGTCATACTTAGCGTGCAATTCTTTATTAATCGTCGTCGTCCCTTGGTTGGTACCCGTCAAACTATGATGGGCCAAAATTGACAAGACATACGGTACATCCAATGACCATTCAACTTTGTGCGTCTTAGGATTGGTATAAGCCACTACCGACCAAGGCTCGGATTTATCCTTACCCCCGGTGTCCTTATCCAACCCTTCAGTCGCCGCGAACTTCATTGGTTGATCATATTGCAAGTTCAATGAATGTTGGTCACCCGTCCAAGCCATGCCCATCGTACCTAACAAAGCAAAGATGGCTGCCACCTTAAGCGAACGCCGGAAAAATTCAGTATCCTGATACCGGCGCAACAACGCAAAGGCTGACATACCCATCACCACGAAACTAGCCGTAATGAAGGTCCCAAAGAATACGTGCGGGAATTCCAACCATAATTGATGATTCTTCAACAAGGCCGGAAAGTCCACTAAGACTGCCCGATTAAACTTGTGATCCAATTTGAACCCAACTGGATTTTGCATAAAAGCATTGGCTGCCAAAATCCACAAAGCAGAAAATGCTGAACCCACGGCCGTAATCCAGATAAAGGCGAGATGCAACTTTTTATTAAAGCGCTCCCAACCAAAAATCCACAAGCCCAAGAAAGTTGATTCCATAAAGAAGGCAACTAGGGCTTCAACGGCCAAGGCCGGTCCAAAGATATCACCGACATAACGTGAGTATTGTGACCAGTTCATGCCAAATTGGAATTCCTGGATAATTCCAGTTACGACTCCAACGGCAAAGCTGAGCAAGAAAATCTTCCCCCAAAACTTGGTCATGCGCTTATACGTGTCGTCTTTTTTAACGACATAGAGCGTCTCCATGGTTGCGACAATCAATCCAAGGCCAATTGATAACGGTACAAAGAAAAAATGAAACACCGTGGTCATGGCGAATTGGAAGCGTGCCAAGTCAATCATCGAGAGACCCGCAGTAAATATATCCATAACTACACTCCTCAACTAATTTGAATAAAAATAAAATATCCCTATACCTTTATTTTATGCTTATCTAGGTCATTCAACAAATATAATCTATCAAATTTATACATTTTTTCAGACAAAAAAGCATGCTGTCCACGACAGCATGCTTTTAATAGTAAAATTTAGCCCAGCTTTTTTAACAACTTAACTAATGGCAGCCCAATTACACTCACTAAGATGGCGGCAATCACCACTTCAAAAATCCCATTCGAACCAGCCACGCCAACGATTAACCAAGTTAGCAACCCGTTTTGAGGAATCCCAGTAAATGTCGTATGCATCACATTAAACCCAATAAACGTAAACAACAACACAAAGAATGTATTAATGAATGCTGACAAGCCACCCATCACCACTAAAATCAGCGGCATGTGTTTATCAGTTGTGCGCTTAACCCAAAGTTGGAACAAATACCCAATCAAAAAACCAACTAAGACGCGCGGTAAAATCGCCGTCACCGGATTCCTAAAGATTAAGCCACCGATGCTAACTGCCCCCGTCCAAGCTTGCCAAAGCGAAATACTTCCCCAGACAAAGCCCAACAACGCCCCGGTCTTTGGTCCCAACAAAATGGCGCCCAAAGCAACCGTCACCCCAATGATTTGGACAGCTGCCCCAACCATAAAGAAGCCTAGTGGCAGCAACCCTAACCACGGCACCACTGACTGCATGATAATGATTGCGATAAAGAGCGCCGTCAAAACCAACGTGCGACTTGTAGATTGTGATTTAGTTACATAGCTATTGCCTTGCATGATTATTAATTCTCCAATTGCTTTATTAATAGTGGTATTGTAGCAACTATTATTTTGCAAGTGGTAAAAAAAGGGATTTACTTAAACTCAGGTTTAGCAAACAGGCCACTCACATGATGATCTTGTAAATACGGATGGATATCCTCCATCAAACTAGTGTCACCGATCTGTTCAGCGGTACTATAGGCCTTAATAAACGAATGACAAGATTCATGTGTCATATCCATTTTTTGTTTGATTTTACCTTCTAAGAAATTTAAAATCACAACTTCTCTGGTGAGCATCATTTTAGGAATTAGTTCGCGCGCCTTGCGAATTGAAACTAAAGCCTCACTCCAATTAAATTCGCGCATCGCAATTTCTGCAGTGCGCCGATACACCCGTGCAACCAAATCAGGTCGCCCCGGCCGAGACGTATGGCGCATCGATTCAATCAGTGTATGCGCCATTTGCGTGATATCCTTTGCCTTGGTCAAATCATCTAAGGTCATCCACAAGCCTGCCAATTCAGTTTCAACCTCTAACATGATTTGTTTTTGTTCCGGTGTGATATACCCCCGCGCAAATTCGAAATGACTGAGTGCCTCCAGATAATTTTGATCGGCGTTTTCAACTTGGCCAAACAACAAATGATACTCCGCCATGGCATAAGCTGGCAAAATCGTTTTAAATTTCTTATTGTTACACAACGCTCGTGCCCGTTCAAAATCTAATTCAGCAATTGCCTCACGAATATGTTCCAATGACACCTGATCGCCATCACCCCAAGAAACAATATTCTCAAATTTCAATTCCAACCGCCGACACACTTGCTGTAAGATTGTCATACTCGTGATGTGGTTAGTTTTTTCTAACCGTGAAATTAGTGACTGATGACAAATGCCTTTAGCTAACGTCTGTTGCGATATCCCCAACAATTCGCGTCGTTCTTTAATTAGTATCCCTCGAATAATCATTTGGTTCCCCGTTTCTATTTATCCTTAATTCTATTTTATTGTGAACAGCAATACAATACAAGAGTATAGAAAAGATAATTTATAGCAATACAATGGATATTGATGATTAATTTCATAACGCTTAGGTGTGGTTAACCGCTATGCATTTTGTCTTAAGCTCCAAAAAAGCCTTGAAATCGGCATTCTAAAGCCTTTTTGCCCTTATGTATAAATTCATAATTTCCAGCATCAAAAAAATTTATGTCAGCGGTCAATAATAATTATGCTCAATATTCATAAAAATAAATGCACAAAAAAAGTGATAATCCCAAGAATTATCACTTCGATCATTATTAAATTTTGGAAATAAAAAAAGCAGGTCAATAACCCACCTTAGTAGCGGAGACAGAGGGATTCGAACCCTCGCGCCAGTTTCCCGACCTACACCCTTAGCAGGGGCGCCTCTTCAGCCTCTTGAGTATGTCCCCATGTCAAAAGTAAAAACTTTTAAACAAATGGGCCTGACAGGACTCGAACCTGTGACCCCTGCGTTATCAACACAGTGCTCTAACCAACTGAGCTACAGGCCCATAAGCGGACGACGGGAATCGAACCCGCATTCCCAGCTTGGAAGGCTGGAGCACTAGCCATTGTACTACATCCGCAGCTTGTATTAAATTATATGGCGTTAAGCCAATGGCGCGGGAGGGAATCGAACCCCCGACACTACGAGCTTCAATCGTATGCTCTACCAACTGAGCTACCGAGCCATAACGGTCACAACGGGGCTCGAACCCGTGATCTCCTGCGTGACAGGCAGGCGTCCTAACCAACTAGACCATGCGACCAATTGCGGGAGCAGGATTTGAACCTACGACCTTCGGGTTATGGGCCCGACGAGCTACCAGACTGCTCCATCCCGCGATAATATTATTTTAACCATTGAAACTTGGAACCTTAAGATGGTACCAAAGGAGATGGTGGGATTCGAACCCACGCGCCGATTTCTCGACCTGACGGTTTTCAAGACCGTTCCCTTCAGCCAGACTTGGGTACATCTCCATATTGATAAAAACGTTGACAACGTCAATGGACCTTGTCGGACTCGAACCGACGACCGGACGGTTATGAGCCGTCTGCTCTAACCAACTGAGCTAAAGGTCCGTTGGGTGAGTCAATCGCGGCGGGGGGAATCGAACCCTCGACCTCCCGGGTATGAACCGGACGCTCTAGCCAGCTGAGCTACACCGCGAATAACTACTCACTTGAGTAGTATAAAGTCGGGACGACAGGATTCGAACCTGCGACCCCCTGGTCCCAAACCAGGTGCTCTACCAAGCTGAGCTACATCCCGAATATTAATAAAATGCTAAATCACGAATTTAGCAATGCACCTAGCAGGACTCGAACCTGCAACCTTCTGATTCGTAGTCAGACACTCTATCCAATTGCGCTATAGGTGCATGTAATGCCGGATACCGGGTTCGAACCGGTACGATGTTTCCATCGGGGGATTTTAAGTCCCCTGCGTCTGCCTATTCCGCCAATCCGGCAAAGCGAACGACGGGAATCGAACCCGCGACCCCTACCATGGCAAGGTAGTGTTCTACCGCTGAACTACATTCGCATAAATGCCGACTAAAGGACTCGAACCTTCGACCCTCGCTTTACAAGAGCGATGCTCTACCAACTGAGCTAAGTCGGCAACTAAAAATAATTGCCAAAATTATTAATAATGGGCAAGTGGGCCGTCAGGGGCTCGAACCCTGGACCCATGGATTAAAAGTCCACTGCTCTACCAACTGAGCTAACGGCCCGATGGACGTTACAGGGATCGAACCTGTGACCCCCTGCTTGTAAGGCAGGTGCTCTCCCAGCTGAGCTAAACGTCCATGCGTGCATCGCGACGTCCTATCCTCGCAGGAAGCGATCCTCCAACTACTTTCGGCGCTACTGAGCTTAACTTCTGTGTTCGGTATGGGAACAGGTGTGGCCTCAGTGCCATCGTCACGACACGAAATATTTAATTAGCATTACGAGAATTAATTTTCTCAAAACTGAATCATATTGTCAAGTAAATTTCATGAATTAAATCAAACCATACACCTTGTACTTGTTTGAATGCATTTGACTTACGTCTGATGCACTCAATTTAACTTGGTTAAGTCCTCGAACCATTAGTACTAGTCCGCTCCATGCCTCGCGGCACTTCCACTTCTAGCCTATCTACCTCATCATCTATAAGGGGTCTTACTTCATAAAGAATGGGA
>JAITQG010000054.1 GCA_031289015.1 Lactobacillaceae bacterium | reverse complement strand
GAATATGTGGAACCGGCGCCCGACATTCAGGATTACAACGGGCATGGCGCAGGGCCGCTAGCGGACCTTTCCACATATTTGCGCCACCCGTTTCCCACAAATTTATCTTTGCCGGAGAGCCCCAGCCGGCCCGAATTTCACAACAATGTTGCCCCTGAAGGGGGCAACCAGCATATTACACCAAGAAAAAGAAAACCCACCTCACCAAAAGTGTGAAGTGGGAAAATAATTAATGTTGCACAATTTTGTTAGCATCAAGATGCACGTGCATTTTATACATCACATAGCGCGCAAATGGTTGCGCCACTAACATTTCAATCCCTAACGCAATCGCGAAATTACGTGGCCAGCGATAGAAAAAGTGAGTGATGGGTTCGAATGTGAAACTTTGCGTCCCAATCCAAGTTGCGACGACTGACAAAACAATCGACATCATCAATACGTTGACCAACGCATTTACAATCATATGCGCCCGGAAGCTGTCTTCTTTTTGCAAAATGATGCCAGTTACGATTTGAGCGGGTTGCAACGTCAATAAGACTAAGGCGACAACCGTCAACCAGATGAATGGCATGACTTGGTACGTGTGACGCCAGACCGCCGTTGTGAAGCCCGCTTCAAAGAAACTAATAAGTGGGGCGATGATGTTCACCGAAATGATCGAAATGATTGCAATAAATAGCGCAAATTCCTTAGGTGAGCGTGGTAACTTCATATAATAATCCATGGGTGTTAAGTACTCCAATTTTTCTATTCTTACTGCGAAAAAAAGCGCAAAGATATCATTCGTGTGAATGGATATCTTTACGCTGAACCGTTATACGCAATAAAGTAATTATTATTGTACACCCAATTTATCAAAAATTCAATTATGAAAGAAAACTCGTTTTTTGGACAAATCTCTATCGTAAAATTGAACTTAAGAAAATGCTAAGAAATACCCCACATATTTCTTGCGTTTTTGCAGGTATAGTTAGTTAAGTAAAGGAGGTTGCGCACATGGATAAACGAATTTTAGTCGTTGACGATGATGATGCAATTCGTCGTGGTATCAAAATTTATTTGGAACAAGCTGGTTACATTGTCGCCGAGGCTGAAAATGGCCAAGTCGCGATTGATTTGGTACAGCAAACCGAATTTCACTTAGTTGTCATGGATATCATGATGCCGGTTATGGATGGTATCAAAGCCAGTGCCTGGTTGCGTCAAGCTAAATACAACATGCCAATCTTGATGCTGTCAGCTAAAAGTGAAGACTTTGACAAAATCAACGGGCTCTCAAACGGGGCTGATGATTACATTACTAAGCCGTTTACGCCAATGGAACTGGTGGCGCGTGTTAATTCATTATTGCGCCGGTTTATGGATTTTGGTGAATATGTCAAGCCCAGCGCCAACGTCATCATTGTTGGCGGGCTGGTCCTTGATAAGGAAGCTAGGTCTGTTGAGGTTGATGGGCAGAGGGTGAAACTGACGCCCAAGGAATTTCAAATTATTGAATTGCTGATGGCACATGCTGGCCGCGTTTATTCGATTGATGAAATTTATGAATTGGTCTGGCAAGAACCAGCATATCAAGCTGATAATACCGTGAGTGTACATATTCGCAAGATTCGCGAAAAGATTGAAGCGAATCCTAAGCATCCCATGTACCTCAAAGTCGTGTGGGGAGTAGGTTATAAAATTGAAAAATATTAATTGGCAAGAAACGGTAAAGCAAAAGCGGGTTCCGTATCTATTATCGTTGGCCTTGTTGTTGACGGCGGGCTTCACGATGTTTAGCTACATGCAGGGTGATAAGTATCCTGATCAGGGCATTTACAAATATAGTAACTATGATGCCGGGCTTGAAGCACCTGATATTTGGATGAATCGTCAAATTGTGACCGAAATCGAGCAGACGCATAAGGGTGCCTGGGTCAAACCAAGTGATGTGCCGGCTTCAGTGGTGGATAATGAATTAGCGGCGCGGTCTGATGCAACTACATTGTTGAATGACACGGCTGATGAAATTAATAATGCGCGCGATGTGGCCAATCCAGATGCAGTTTTGGATGCGGTTAATAAAGCTAAGGCGCAACTCGAGAAGTGGACGACGTTTAACCACTTGTCAAAGGCAGCCAAAGAGCAACAGATTCGCACGGAAATCGCTGCTCAAAGTAACAAGGTGGCCCAACAGGTCGTCAAGGAAAATCATAATGCAACGATCGATTCGAATTATACTTCAAATGCATTGATGAATAAAAATATGGCCTACTATGTGACCGATGCTACTGGGCGGGTCTTTACGAATATTCCTAGCCTACAAGGTAAGAAGTTGAGTGACACCGCGGCTAACAAGGCGATTAAAGCTGAAAGTGCTAGTAAGACGGAGCTGTTTAGTGCCGAGATCACCGATCAAAACATGAATGTGTCTGAAAATGAAGCAATTAATGACACGCTCATCAGTGCCACTACCATTGAAGTGAGTGGGACGGTTGGGTTGAAGGGCGCCGCTGCTAATCAATATGCAAAACAAGTGGCGGCTGGCAAATTAGGGAATAAGTTGTCACCGATAGCGATTGGCTTGCTGGTATTATCCTTGATTAGCATGGTTGGCTGGACGTTGTTTGGTCGGAGTAATGGGGTCAAGCTGACTGGCATAATTGAAAAGTTGCCGATAGAAATTCGTGCGCTGTATTTTGGCCTTGTGGCTGGTGGTGCGTTGCTTGGCACGGCGGTTTGGGTCAGTCTGAGCGCTAATTTCCACATTGCGACAATTTTAGGTTGGTTAATTGGCTTTGATTTGCTGGCTAGTGGCTTTGTCTTGACAGCGGTCTTGGTCTTTAAGAATTTGATCGAATCGTTGCAAGTCAATCGAAATGCGGCCAAGTTTGTTGTGCAGGTTAAGCAAGGTTTGATTGGCCGATTCGTTGGTTTTATCAAGCGTCAAGTGAGCAAGTTGCCGTTGACATGGGCGGTGCCGATTGCTTTAGTGGCTTTGTTTGTATATGGTTTCATCGTTTTAATTGTGTTGGATAATTTTTCGACGCATCCATTGATTAGTATCGTGTTGTTAGTGCTCATCACCGGAGTGTTCTACCATTTCTTTGGTAAGATTGTTCGCGGGTTGCTGGACACGATTATGGCCACGCGAAATATTTTGAAAAAGCATCAATTGGATTTTGATGCGACGGCTAATATTAGTGGGCAAAAGCATAATCTCGAAAAGCTTGATCAATTGGTGGAGAGCAACATTGCTGAAACCGAGAAGAATAGCGCTTTGAAGGCTGAGCTGATTACCAATGTTTCCCACGATTTACGGACGCCGTTGACGGGTTTGATTACGTATGCTGATTTGTTGAAGCAACCGGATTTGACGGCAGAACAACATGCTGAATATCTTGAAGTGGTCAATCAAAAAGCAGCGCGCATGAAGTCGATGCTCGATGATTTGTTTGAGGTGACGAAGATGGATCATGGTGAAGTGGAGCTACTCAAGGCGCCTCTTGAATTAAATGATTTTTTGCATCAAGTTGTGAGCGAGAATGAAGATTTATTTACGGAAAAGGCGTTGGCGCTTGTTGAAAAATATGCAGAGCCACCAATTCAAATCGAATTGGATGGTGCCCAGATGTGGCGCGTGTTTGAGAATTTGTTGAAGAACATTGAGAAATATAGTTTGCCCAATTCACGCGTCTTTATTCGGACTGAACAAGTGGACCAAGTGGCGCGGATTACGTTTAAAAACGTGTCGGCGTATGCGCTGAATGAGGATGCTGACCAATTAGTGGCACGGTTCTCACGTGGTGATGCGAGTCGGCATTCTGAAGGGAGTGGCTTGGGCTTGGCGATTGTGGATTCGATCGTTAAGCTGCACGGCGGGACGCTTGCCATCGAGGTCGATGGCGATGTGTTTAAGTTAACAATTGATTTGCCTTTGTAGGGTAGTGGGTAATTTAAACGACAACGCAAAGAACGTTCACGAATTTTCTCGTGAACGTTCTTTTTTGTTACTTCATGAAGCGATTCATCACAAATTTGAGACCAGTTCGCCATGTCCGTGGGTTCCGGCGGCCAATCATCACAACTAAACGGTCGCCCAATGAATGGAAGTAACGGCGCTTAGGCTTGCGATCAGTCGCTGCTTTGTAGAACACTTCAGCCAAGTCTGCGGCCGTAACTTTAGGCTCACCGCTCGTCAACATTTTCGTCATCGAGGTCACCAAGTTCGTGTATGGTGAGTTTGCATTGAGGTTTTTGGCGGCATTAGCCATTGAAGTTTTCGCCCATTCAGACTGCGTACCCCCAGGTTGAACAACCACTGAACGAATACCAAACTTTTCAACTTCTAAATCAAGCACGTCACTAAACATATTAATCGCAGCCTTAGTGGCGTGATACCAACCGCCAAGTGGCATGTAGATATCACCACCGATAGATGAAATGTTGATGATGCGACCACTACCTTGGGCGCGCATGGTTGGGATGATTTGCTGCGTTAAGTCTGCAGCTCCAAACAAGTTGACTTCAAATTGTTGACGAGCTTTATCCAAACCAACTTCTTCGAGCGGACCATATTCTCCATAGCCCGCGTTGTTGATGAGCACGTCAATTCGCCCAGCATCTTGCTTGACCCATTCGACTAGCGCTTTGTTTGATGCAGCATCGGTCACGTCAAGCGGTTGAACATGAATTCCTTGATCAGTCAACGCGGTCAAACGTTCAACGCGCCGAGCACCACCATAAACCGCCCAACCTTTCCGATTAAAGAGTTCGGCAGCTGCCAACCCCATGCCTGATGAAATTCCTGTGATGATAACTACCTTTTGTTCTGTCATGATGTAAATCTCCTTGTTTTATAAATGATTATTCATTCAGTTAATGACGAAAAAGAAAAGTCGAATTTAATCGACCAAGACGGCGTTGACACTTGCTTCTATCAATTGTTGTAATTGTGCTGCGTTTACCTCACGATTTTCGCGCAAGGCTTCATCGATGTAATAATTAGTCGGTGCCATCGCTAATGCGGCCGTGATGTGCATATCATCAAAGCGCAACAGACCTGCTTGACGCGCCATTTCCCACGTCTGGAAAATTGGTGCCGCCATTTCATTGGCAATTTTAGCCGCTTCCGGCGTGATCAACGCTGGATTGGCAAAGACTGCATTCATAAACTTGGCTTCAAGTGGGTGTTCAATGGTGCGATGGGCAAAATGAGCAACCATCGCGACAAACTTTTCATGCATCGAGTCTAAAGCATTTAACTCATCGACCAAACCGGCATCCATCATACGCTTCACTTCAAGATAAATTTGTGCAAGCATATCTGTCTTGTCGGCGTAGTAAATGTAAACGGTGGCAGGGCTCACTCCCGCAGCTTTGGCAATTTTACCAATACTAAGGTTGCTAATGCCTTCGGAACTATTAATTGCAAACACAGCTTGTGTGATTGCGGCAATTTTTTTGTCATCTCTTATTCGCATGAGTTAATAATAAATGATTGTTCACTTAAAGGCAAGCGAAATAGGAAAGTTATAAAAACTAGCAAAAGTTATAAAAAGTTATAAAAATTGACGAAAGTTATAAAAAGTTATAAAATTGTGCATAAGTTATAAAAAGTTATAAAAAAGGAGCGCGTGATGAAAAATCCATTTAATCCAGCCTTTGGAACACAACCAAGTCGTTTTTTGGGACGTGACGAAATTGTTGCCGCATTTAAAAATGCAATTATTAATCAAAATAGTCCATGGCGGTCAACTATCATTACTGGGGTTCGTGGAGCTGGTAAAACGGCCATTTTATCATCGATCGCAAATTTTATCGAAACGCAACCTAAGACAATTTCTGTCAGAGTTCTTGCGAATGAAGATGTTTTAAATGAAATTTTATCCCAGCTATACTATCAATTACCTAAAGATATTTTTGAACACTTCCCTGAGTTGACGGGGCTTTCAATCAGGGGTGTCCAATTCAAAATGAATGACAACGGGACACCCGATCCAGATTTTACCCAAAATTTCAGATCGCAAGCCGAATTGATGCTGAAGGCTTTTGCAGAACGCCAAATCAATGTGGTTATTTTGCTGGATGAGGTTCAAAAGCACACGAACGAATTGCGGAAATTTGTCGCAGCGTACCAACTTTTCTTGCAAGCAGGGTATCCAGTTTCGTTATTGATGGCTGGGTTACCCAATGCGATTATGGATATTCTAAACGATGATGTGTTAACGTTCCTCCGGCGAGCTAATCGTGTGGCTTTATCTGGTGTTGATATTGATTTGATAGCTGACGATTTTATCCGGACCTTTTCGATGGTCGACAAGCAAATTTCTCGTGAAAATGCATGTAAGGCAGCAGAATTGACGACTGGTTACCCATATTTAATTCAGCTCATGGGCTATTATATGTGGGAGATGAGCGGCGATGAAATCACTGATGATGTGGTGGTGCAAGCTCAAAGTGTTGCCAAACGTTCAGTCTTTCAAAATGTGCTCGATCTGATTTTTTATAATGCGACTAATGTCGAACAAAGATTCATGGTTTCGATGGCAATGGATGAAAAACGCACCAAAAATGCAGAACTAGTGGAACGGCTGGGTGAAAATACAAGTTATATTTCACAATATCGGATGCGCCTGATGCATGCGGGGATTATCAAGCCAGCCGGATATGGCTATGTTCAATTCACGTTGCCATATATGCGTGAATACATTCAAAATATCATCGAAACGGGCGAGTATTTCGTCGAATAGTGTGCAACTCAAAATGAAAAGCGGCTCAACGCAATGTTGAGCCGCTTTTATTTTTGCCTGATATGTTTAATTTATTTTAGGTCTCTTTAAAGCGCCAAATAGCAGGCCAGAAATTACTGCGCCGACTAGCACAAAGAGGATATACAGTAGCGGATTGCTCGTTAAACCAATCACGAATATGCCACCGTGTGGCGCGAGTAATTTGATGCCAAAGCCGCCGACTAAACCACCGGTGATGGCCGAACCAACGATGAAGCTAGGGATGGCGCGCACGGGATCAGCGGCTCCAAATGGAATCGCTCCCTCGGTAATGAAGGAAAGGCCCATGACGATATTTGTGATCCCGGCTGATAGTTCTTGCTTAGTAAATTTATTTTTAAAAATCAGGGTGGCGACAAAGACAGCCAGTGGCGGTACCATCCCACCGGCCATGACAGCGCCCATTACGGTTGAACGCGAAATAATAACCGGCTAATCACCAATATTCCTACAAGCTAGACGTTGCTCATAAATTCATAGAAAATTTGCGGGGGAAGGTTGGTTTATCCATTTTAAACTCCACTCCAAAGTTTAAACTAAAACAAAATAACTAGAATTTTATATCTAAGGAAGCAATGAAAGAGGATAGCTATGGATTTAGCATTATTAAAAGAGTTGTCTCAAGCCGATGCAATTGCGGCCCATGAGGATAGCGTGCGGGCCATCATTAAACGTGAATTAGCTGACTATGCGGACACATTTGAATTTGACGGGTTGGGTAGTTTGTTGGTGACTAAGGCGAGTGCGGATAGTACGGCGCCGACCGTCATGTTTGCGGCCCATATGGATGAAGTCGGGTTTATGATTAGGTCGATTTCTGATCAAGGATTTGGCTATTTGATGCCAATTGGAAGTGTGGAACAACGCAGCATGGCTATGCAAATGGTGCGGGTCACGACGAGTACGGGCGAGCAAATAGAAGGCCTGCTCAACGTTAGTAAAGATGCTACCGGCAGTATTGAACAAATGTATGTGGACTTTGGGTTTGATACCCAATCTGCAGCGCTGAATGCAGGGATTTCAATCGGTGACATGGTGACTTTTGTTTCTGATGCACGTGAATTAGTGGCGGAGGACGTGGTGGCTGGCAAAGCGTTAGATGATCGCGTGGGTTGTTACACGTTAATTAAGGTGATGCAAACCCTATTGCAAGCCGACCTGCCGATTAATGTGGTTGCCGCGTTTACCAGTAGTGAGGAAGTTGGGACTCGTGGGGGGCGCTTAGTTGCAAATATTGTCCAGCCAGATTTGTTTTTCGCTATTGATGTGGCCAAGCATCCTGAACTCGACCAAGGGTTTATGAACCATCGCCGGTTGGGTGCTGGACCAATGTTGGAATATTTTGATAAAACAATGGTGCCCAATCCACGGCTCTTAAGGTTTATTGAACAAGTCGCTGCCACACATGCTTTGCCATATCAAAAAGATTTAATGAAGGGTGGCGGGACTGATGCTGGGACCGCCCATCTCGAGCATGCTGGCCGATTAGCTGCAGTGCTTGGGATTCCCCTGCGTTATTGCCATGATTCGTTTTCATTTGCGAATACGCAAGATTTAGCGACGATGATTGCCTTGATTCGCGCGCTGATTCACAGTTTGGATGCCGATAAAATTAAAGAACTATATACATATTAGGAGATCCCATGTTTGATAAATTTGAACGCTTTATGACCAAGTATTTCACGCCACTAGCCAATAAGATGGACGCCCAAGTGCATTTGAGTGCGATTAAAAAATCCATGGTCGCCATGACGCCACTCTTGATTATTGGTAGTTTCTGTTTGATTCCCGATGCCATTCCAAACATGATTGGGGTCAAAAACCCGATTTCAGTTTGGTTAATCGCACATTCGGCCATTATTATGACGCCCTATACCGTGGGGATGGGGATGATGGGCTTGTATGTCGCGGCCGTTATCTCATATTACCTAGCTTTGGCGCGCAAACTCGATGTGCCCGGCTGTATCACGATGGGTGTGATTGGCTTTTTGCTATTAGCCGTTGATTTTAACAAAGACGGTGGGATTGCCACAACTTATTTTGGTACGAAGGGATTGTTCGTGGCCATGTTTGGCGCAATTGTTGCCGTGGAGTTGTTTGGTTGGTGTAAGCGCCGGAATTTCACGATTAAAATGCCCGAAACCGTGCCCGATTTTGTATCCAAGTCATTTGAAATGATTCCAATTTCAATTGTGGTGATTGGTTTCTTCGTTTTGGTCCGCTTTGTTTGTTTGGATCTCTTTAATGTTATGCCACCAATGATCTTTACGTTGATCTTGTCACCATTTGTGGGTTCAATGGATAGTCCTATTGCGTATACATTCTTAAAAGTATTGTCGTGTTTGCTCTTCTTCTTTGGAATTCACCCAAGTGTGCTGAGTCCAATTACGAGTCCGATCAGTACGCAATTCTTGGCTGAAAACATTCAAAACTTTAAAGACGGCTTTCCGATTACGCATTTCTTTACGCCGGGGATGGATTCAGCCTTTGGGAACTTTACGGGGACCGGGGTGACGTTTGGTTTGGTATTCTGGTGTATTTTCTCACGGGCCGTTGCGCAACGAAAAATTGGCCGGATTGCCTTGCTGCCAGCCTTGTTTGGGATTAATGAGCCGATTTTGTTTGGAGCACCGATTGTTTTGAATCCGATTTTCTTTATTCCATTTGTGATTTTAGGCCCACTGATGAGTTCGATAGGCGCTTGGGCCATGCATTTTGATTTGTTGAACAAGTCGGTATTCACGCCGCCATATGTAGGTGTCTTCTTTGAAGGTTACTTAGCGACCTTTGATTGGCGCGCCTTGATCGTCAACGGGCTACAAATGCTGATTTCTGTGGGCGTTTGGTATCCGTTCTTTAAGGTGTATGAACGTCGCGAATTAAGTATTGAAAAGGCAAAAGCTGAAGTTATTGCGAGTGAAGCCTAGGGCGGGTTTGACATTTGAAGCTAGATTTCTAGTGATTGGAAGCTGTATGAATGCTAAATTAAGTAAGTTACAAAGGTTATTAGTAGAACAGGAACTAGATGCGTTGCTGGTAACTGAAAAGGTGACTAAACGCTATTTACAAACCTTGGACGGCTCAGGTTGTCGCGTCTTTTTAACGGCTACCAAGGGTTATTTAATTGTGGATGGCCGGTATTATGAACAGGCTTTAGCGCTGGAACATGATTTAGAAATTGTGTTGTGGAATCCTCAAATTGAAGGGGTGTCATATTTACAGTGGATTAGTAATTTTATGGCCATACATGATCTGCACAGGATTGGGATTGAACCCACGCTGAGTATTGATGATTATCAAACTTTGCAGACCTTTGCTGAGGTGGTGATTTTACCGGATGCTTTAATTAAATTGCGGATGCTAAAAGATGCGGTGGAGATCGATAAGTTAAAACGCGCCATTGCGTTGACTGATGACATTTATGCCCAAGTGCTTACAGAAATCAAAGTCGGCATGACAGATTTTGAAATTGCAGCGCGCTTACAATATCACGCCATTGCACAGGGGGCGACGGGGATGGCATTTGATACGATCATTGGTTTGGGTGAACGGAGTGCCTATCCACATGCGCGGCCGGTTGGTAAACGTGTCGAACCTAATCAAATCATCTTGATTGATTTTGGTATCATTTTAGATGGGTTCCAATCTGATATGACGCGCGTCTGTAGTATTGGTGAGCCGGCTGCGGAAATTAAAAGCCTTTTCACGACGGTTTTGGCCGCCAATAATGCGGCGATTGCAGCGGTTAAAGTTGGGGTTAAGGCGTGTGAAGTCGATACAGTTGCGCGCCAAGTAATTACCGACGCTGGGTATGGAGTGTATTTCACCCATGGGTTAGGCCACGGCATTGGCATGGATGATGCGACTGAATTGCCCAAACTCAATCAAGAAAATACATTACCGTTACAAGCAGGGATGGTCTTTTCTTGTGAGCCAGGTATCTATATTCCAAATGTTGGTGGAATCAGATTAGAAGACGATATTTGGCTCAGTGCGCAGGGGCCAATTGTCTTGGATCAAACGCCTAAGGACTTTCAAATTTTGCAAGGAGATGGACAGCATGAAACATGATTTTGATGAAGTTGTGGATCGTAAAGGCACGTATTCGACTCAATGGGATTATATTCAAGACCGGTTTGGTGAGCATGATTTATTGCCTTTCTCAATTTCAGACACGGATTTTAGGATGCCGATTGAAATTCAGACTGCACTGGCACAATTCAATCAGTTGGGGATTTATGGTTATACGCGCTGGAATCACGCTGACTTTAAGCATTCAATCGTTGACCATATGCAACGGCGAACCGGGGTGGCAGCCGATGCGGAGTGGGTTATCTATAGCCCGTCGGTGATGTATACCATCTCACTTTTAATTCGGGAGTTATGTGGCGAGCACAACCGGGTGCTCACCTTTACGCCGATGTATGACTCGTTTTATCGGGTTGTGCAAAATAATGGGTGTGCATTGATTGAAAGTCAGTTGTTGATAAAAAAGGGCCACTATGAAATTGATTTTGCTGATTTGGCGGCTAAATTAACCAGCGTGGATGTATTTTTGCTTTGTTCGCCACACAATCCAACTGGGCGGTTGTGGACGCAGGGTGAACTTCAAAAAATTGTTGATTTGTGCCAAGCAAATGGAGTTAAGATTATTTCAGATGAAATTCATGCTGATATCAATCTCAGCGAGCGCGCCCACGTGCCGATTTTAAAGTTTTATGCGCAATACCAAAACCTGTTTTTGGTTTCGAGTGCTAGTAAAATGTTTAATACGCCCGGGCTGATTGGCTCATACGCCTTGATTCCTGATACTGATGTGCGCTTGCGCTTGAATGAAATTATGCATGATCGTGATTTCGTCAGTTCAGCTAGTACGTTAGGTATGCTGGCCACGATGGTTGGGTATAATCAGTGTGACTATTATATCGAGGAGTTAAGTGCGTACATTAAGCAGAATTTAGCGGTTGTTGAAAAATTTATTGCTGAAAAATTACCAGAATTTGCTTATCAAAAAAGTGAAGCCACCTACTTAGCTTGGATTGATTGTACACAGATGCCGTGGACGATGGCCGAACTACAAAAGGCCTTGGTCAAGGTTGGCAAAGTGGGGATTATGAACGGCGCGATTTATGGGGATGCTAATTATCTACGTATGAATTGTGGTGCGCCCTTGAGTAAGATTGAAGCGGGCCTCAGTCGTATCGAATTAGCCGTTGAAAGCTTGCGGGCACAAAATTAAAACAGCCGCAAAAAAAGCATGTCAGGCTAACAGAGTGTTGGACAAGGCATGCTTTTTAAATGGATATGTTTTTATGTATTACTCTTCTTATGCTGGAGTTGGAGCAGGAGGGGAAGGAGGTGCTGGTTGATTATTAGTTGTGATTGCCCAAATAACAATATCACTATAGTTTCCAGAATACTTAAATTCATCAATATCATTAATTGAGGCTCTCACGTCTTGCGTTTGAATTGCAGAAGAAGATCCATCAGCAATGAAGGTCAACTTATGTGTATCATCATTTGAAAAATAAGTTGCATTCCCTGCATCACTGCCAGGAACACCGAAATTATATTTAACGCTGTCGGTACCTTCGTCATTATCTAGTGTCCACGCGTCTGCATAGCCAGTGCCTAACAATTCCGAAGTTGGATAAGGTTGGGCATAAATTTCATTTTGGCCAGATGGTAAATGCGCATTCCCATTCAGATGCACATTATCGTCTGCATAGGTATCGCCCGCCATAATCGACATCGTGGCTGGAATCACAATCGTATATGATGACTGAATGGCATATGACACTTCGGTCTGGCCTTCGTCATCAGAGTCAATGTCAGGGCTGTTACCCCAGTGGCCACCACCTACTTCGCTAGGATCACCAGTCCACACATTAGCGTTACTCTCGGATGAAGCATGGGCAGTTACAGGAATAGCACCGATGACGCCGAGCCCAATAATGCTCAATAAAAATCTACTCGCTTATTTCATATGTTTGCTCCTTTCTATCGATTTGAATGTAAACTCATTCTAGTTTAAGCCTACCTAATAAAACCAAACGCCAAGCATATTTTTTACAATTAGTTAGCGAACAAATTGCGAAAACATGAGCAACCGCCGTGATTGCGGACGCCCCTTTTGCTGCTGAGTGCATATGTTATGGATTTGTCAGGCGAGAGCTTACAATGAACATATATTGCATTTTTTAATAGCCTTTACTTTTGAAGGAATACATACGCAAGGAGAATTGTGATGGTTAGTGGTGTATCGATTGCTTGGTGGGGGGCTTTAATTGGGTTGGCCCTGGCCATTTTGCTGATTTTAAAAAAATTAAGTCCAACGTACGCTTTGATTTTGGGAACGATTGTTGGGGCTTTAGTTGGTGGTGCTTCGTTAGTGCAAACGACCAATATCATTGTCGCTGGATCACAAAGTGTGATGGGAACGGTTGTTCGGGTTTTGGCCGCAGGAGTTTTGGCTGGGGTCATGATGGAATCGGGCGCCGCCAACCAGATTGCTAATACAATTGTGGCTAAATTTGGTGAAAGCTTAGCGATTTTGTCGTTAGCCGTGGCGACTATGGTGATTACGGGGGTGGGGGTCTTTATCCCTGTGGCCGTTTTGATTGTTGCGCCAATTGCGATTGAGGTTGGGAGTCGGTTGAAAATTTCTAAGTTGGCTTTGCTAGTTGCCTTGTCGGGTGGTGGTAAAGCGGGGAATATTATTTCGCCAAATCCCAATACGATTGCCGTAGCCGCTGGGTTTAAAATTGAGCCCGCCTCAGTTATGATTGGGAGTTTTATTCCGGCCTTATTTGGGTTGGCTATGGCGGTCCTTTTGGCGACGATGTTACGCAATAAGGGTGAAATGCCAAATGATGTGGCTATGGTAGAAGATGATGAAACACCAACTAAACCATTGCCAAGTATTGGGCGGTCGTTGGTGACCCCGATTGTCGCCATTGCGCTGTTGTTGGTTAATCCAATTGGCAATATTTTGCACATTGCCCCCTTGATGAAATTTCAAGTCGACGCCATGTATATTTTGCCGTTTGCCGCGTGTGTGGGCTTAGTGGCCATGGGCGATGCGAAACAGATTCTGGTTTATAGCAAAGCCGGGCTGGCGCGGATGGTTGATGTGGTTTTGATTTTAATCGGTGCCGGGGCCTTGGGTGGTTTGATTACCAATTCTGATTTATCCAAGCAGATTGTTGATTTAATCAACGCTTGGGGGATTTCTGGCACACTGTTAGCCCCAATTGCGGGGATCTTAATGGGCGGAGCTGCCGCTTCGACTTCAACGGGGGTTATCTTAGGTAGTAGCTCGTTTGGGAAAGCGATTTTGGCCTTTGGGGTTACCCCAGTTGCCGCAGCCGTGACGATGCAAGCCGGAGCGACAGTGATCGACGCATTGCCACATGGTAACTACTTCCACGTGACGGCCAAATCAATGGATATGTCCGTTGGTCAACGAATGCGGGTCTTCCCATTTGAGGCGCTTGTCGGATTAACCATGACAATCGTTGCGGTTATTTTATATAGCTTTATATAACTCATAGGTACGAAAAGATTGGAGAGAATGATATGAAATTTGTAATTGCCCCAGATTCATTTAAGGGTGGAATGACGGCCAAACAAGCTGCCATCGCCATTGAAACTGGCTTGAAAAGGGTGTTTCCGACCGCTGAGTATGTCCAAGTGCCCATGGCGGATGGCGGTGAAGGTACCGTGCAATCCTTAGTGGATGCAACCAATGGTGAATTCCAATCAGCGCAAGTTTTGAATCCGTTGGGTGATACCGTGACGGCTACGTATGGGATTTTAGGTGACAAAACTACGGCGGTTATTGAGATGGCCGCGGCTAGTGGAATTCAATATGTGGATGAGCAAACCAAAAATCCACTCATCACCACCACGTATGGGACGGGGCAATTAATCATTGCCGCCCTTGATCAAGACATTCGCCATATTATTTTAGGTGTTGGGGGGAGTGCCACAAATGATGGTGGCGCGGGGATGGCGCAAGCATTAGGGGTTGAATTGTTAGATGAAAATCACGAAGCATTGCCATTTGGTGGCGGTGCTTTGGACCAATTGGCTTATATTGAGCTAGCAAATATTGATCCACGCTTGGCCGAAACCACTATTCAAATCGCTTCAGACGTAACCAATCCACTCGTGGGTGACACCGGCGCTTCTGCGGTGTTTGGTCCACAAAAGGGCGCAACACCAGCCATGGTTGCCCAACTAGATGCGAATTTGCAACATTATGCCACAATTATTGAGCGCGATCTCGGGAAATCAATTGCGAATACCCCAGGCGCAGGCGCTGCTGGTGGGCTAGGTGGTGGCTTGCTGGCGTTTACTAATTCAAAATTAAAGCCAGGGATTGAAATTGTTGTTGAGGCCACTGGCTTAAGTGAAAAAGCGCGCGATGCAGATTATGTTTTCACGGGTGAAGGCAGTATTGATTTTCAAACGCAATACGGCAAAACGCCAATGGGAACCGCCCAAGCCGTCAAAAAGGTTAATCCACAGGCTAAAGTCATTGGGGTCGCCGGTAATGTCGGTGAAGGGATTGATCAACTCTATGCGTTGGGCATTGATGCGGTGTTTAGTACGACACCGGGCATTATCAGTTTAGCTACGGCCTTAGAACATGATCAATTTAATCTCAGCCGGTTAGTGGAAAATATCGCGCGCTTGCTGAAATAAGAAAGGTAATAATATATGCATAAAATAAAAAAATACATGATGGTCGGCTTGGCGAGTGTATTGGTTACCAGTTCAATTGCACCAATGGCGACGGCGGCTGCAAAAACTAAGCCGATTAATTGGACGTTGGCCGCTGATTTGGTCACGCTTGATCCGTCACTGGCAAATGACATCACATCGGGGCAAATTATCACCCAAACGGGCCAAGCACTGTATCGGTATAGTGCTGATGGCAAGCCCGAATTGGCCGACGCAAAGAAAGTTAAGGTGGCCAAGGATGGTTTGACTTGGACCTTTACGCTTAAGTCAGGGTTGAAGTGGTCTGATGGGACACCAGTGGAGGCGAGTGATTACGTCTATGCTTGGCGGCGCACCCTTGATCCAAAGAATGCGTCGACGGTCGATGCGATTGCCTATAACATTGTCAACGCGGCAAAAGTTAAAACCGGTGAAATTACCGATTTAACCAAATTAGGCATTGAGGCGCCCGATGCCAAAACACTGGTGGTGCATCTGACAAGCCCGATTCCCATGTTGCCAAGTGTGATTACGGCGATGGGCTTTTATCCACAAAATGAGGCCTTTGCAAAAAAAGTTGGGACAAAATTTGGCACGGCCGCTCAATATACGTGTTCGAACGGGCCATTTATTTTAAAGGATTGGAATGGTTCGAGCACCAGTTTTAAGCTGGTTAAAAATCCGCAATACATTGATGCTAAAAAGGTCAAAACCAAGACGATTAATTTCCAAACGGTGGTTGAATCTAATGCGGTCTATAATCTGTATAAGGCTGGCAAGGCTGATTTCGTGAAGCTAGATGCCGATCAAGTTAAACAAGAGCAAAAAAGTAAGGCGTATCATCAAATTAAAACGGCACGGACCAATTATTTGACGATTGCTCAGCGTAACAAGACACTAAAAAATGTTAAATTGCATCAAGCTTTGCAATATGCGATTAATAAAAAAGTCTTAGCAAATAAAATTTTGTCAGGCTCGGCAATTCCAAGTACGACCTTTACGCCATCTGGTTTGATAAAGGATCCAAATACCGGCAAGGACTTTAGTGTCGCAGCTAAAACTGCCTATACCAAGTATTCTCCAGCCAAAGCCAAAGCCGCTTGGAAGCAAGCCAAAAAAGAGTTAGGGATTAAGAAACTCCATCTGCAATTATTGACTGACAATGATGATATTAATAAAAAAGTCGGGCAATATATTCAATCGCAATTACAAGATACCTTGCCAGGGTTTACGATTGAAATGAAGTCACAACCTAAAGCGGCGCGGATCAAAAAGATGCTCGCCTACGATTATGATTTGATCGTGAGTGGTTGGGCCGGGACGACGACTGATCCAACTAGTTTTATCGGGGTCTTCCAGACTGGTGAAGCGATGAATTTCGCTGATTGGTCAAATCAGCAATTTGATGCGGACTTGAAGGCGGCGCAAACAACCGATGTTTTGAAGCCTAAGGTGCGTATGCAAAAATTAATTGCGGCTGAAAAATTACTGCAAAAAGATGCCCCAGTTATCACGTTGTATTATGAATCAACACCTGCGCTGATTCGGACCAACATCAAGGGTCTGCAAATCAATCAAACGGGGGCAACGTTTGACTTTACCACAGCGGTTAAAAAATAAGGAGCGAAATTTATGACAACGATACTTTTTAAAGGTGGCCACGTATTCACTGGTCTGAGCACTGAATTTGAAACACTTGATATTTTGGCTGACACAGAAACGGGGCGCATTATCACTGTGGCGCCGGAATTGCATGAAGCTGATCAAATTGTGGATACGACTGATCGATATATCATTCCTGGTTTGATCAACGCCCACACCCATATTGTGTTTGATCCGTTTGCGCGGGGCTATGATGCGACAAGTGAGACCAACAGCACTGTGTTAGCCTTGCAAAATTTGGCGGATGCGCTGCATGATGGGGTGACTTATATTCGTGATTTGGGCTCGATTTATGAAATTGATTTAAAATTGAGCGCGCTTGAAAAGGCCGGCAAAGTTTTGATTCCAGGCATTGTTGGGAGTGGCTCGGCAGTTGTGATGACGGGGGGGCATGGAGTTTCGATTGGGATTGAAGCAGACGGCCCTGATGCAACGCGAAAAGCCGCCCGGACTGTCATCAAGCATGGCGCCAAAAATGTTAAGTTGATGGCGACTGGTGGGGTGAGTGTTGATGGTGAAAAGCCAACCGATATCCAATTAGGCGAAGATGAATTGCGGGCGGCCGTGGAAGAAGCCCACAAAAAGGGCTACACGGCTGCTGCCCATGCCCAAGGGACTGAAGGTATTAAAAACGCCATTCGGGCCGGAGTAGATTCCATCGAACACGCGGTTTATTTAGATGATGAAGCGATTGAAATGATGTTGGCTAATCAAACGACGATTGTGCCAACGCTTGAAGCGCCCATTGCGATTAATAACGGTGCTGAACATTTGCCAACTTGGATGGTCGAAAAGTCGCAGGAAGTGACGGTTGCGCATTGGTCAAGTATTCGACGCGCGGTGCAAGCCGGTGTTAAAATTGCCATGGGAACTGATTCTGGGACCCCGTATAATACTTTCCGGTATGCTTCAACCTTAGAAGTTGCTGATATGGTCGAAGCGGGGATGACGCCAGTGCAAGCACTGTTGGCGTCGACCAAGGCGGGGGCTGAATTGTTGCATATTACTGAAGACGCCGGCACGTTGCAAGTTGGACGCTTGGCCGATTTGGTGATTTTACCAGCTGATCCATTGGCTGACATCACACAGCTACAAGGGGCTAAAACGGTTTATAAAAAAGCGCAATTGATTAAATAAATTTTTGAAATGAGTACTGACATGTTAAAAAAAGACGGACATACGCACACCCAGTGGTCACATCATGGATCGACTGAGGACTTAAGCAAATATATTGAGCGGGCCATTGAATTAGGGTTCACAGAATATGTGGTGACTGAACATGCGCCTTTGCCAGCACAGTTTTTAGCTGACTTTAAAGGGCCAGTGCAATCTCGGGATGAATCAGCCATGCGCGCTGATGAATTGAGTGCCTACAAGACTGCAGTTGAAGCTGTACAAGCTAAGTATGGCGCACAAATCACCATTAAGCGTGGATTTGAAGTGGACTATTTGCAAGCTTATGAGGCTGAAACTCGTCAATTTTTGCGTGATAATGCCGATTGGATTGATGAAATTGTTTTGTCGGTGCATTTTTTGCCCAACGCCAACGGGCTGCTTGCACCAATCGATTTTGCAGCCAGTGCTTTAGAAACTTATTTTGCCGACGATTTGCTGACGCCCCAACAATTGTTTGCCCGTTACTTTAAAGCTGTGCAACAAAGTATCTTGTTTGACACCGGTTTGGCTGATAAAACCGTTCGAATTGGCCACTTAACGTTAATTCGCAAGTATCAGAAAAAATTAAACTTACCGGCTTTTGACGCGACGATTCAACAAATGATTGACGAAACTTTGGCATTAATTAAAGCGCGGGATTATCAAGTTGATTTTAATTCGGCGGGCTATCGCAAAGAATATAATGGCGAACCATATCCGACGGTACCGATTATCAAACAAGTCCAAGCGTTGGGGATTCCAATCGTTTATGGTTCGGATGCCCACCAGGTACGTGATTTGGGGACTTATTTTACTGAGATGGGCGAAATTTTAGAAGGTAACAGTTGACATTTTGGTTTATGAGGTTATTATTAGATTATCTTAATAATTAATTAACGCTGAAATTGGAAAAGTAAATGATATCACGTGGTACAGGGAGTGCTTGAGCTAACGCATTGAGATAAGCGCCCACGTCATCATTGAAAACACACCAACGAGCAGATTAGCTGAACTAACAGTAGGCCAATCCGGAGATTCCCGATATCGAATCCGCCTTTTTATAAGGTGACTGAGCGTCCTTGTGTAAGCATGGATGGAATCAAGGTGGGAACACGTGGAAACGTCCTTGCAAACATTAAGTTGTTTGCTAGGGCGTTTTTGTGCTTTTACAGCCGCAATGGACAGGAGATTTGGTATGAATGAAAAGATTTTAGCCGCTGGTTCACGTGATGAATTTGGCACGAGATTGCTACAAAAACAAAAAATTAGTCAAAAGATTAGCGAAATATTAAATGCGGCTGAGTTCACGCCGATAAGTACGCCGTTAATTGAACGCGCCAGTACGTTTGAACGGATGGAAGCTGATGATGTTTTCCATTTATATGATGAAGTTGGGGATAATTTAGTACTCCGACCTGACTTGACGTTACCGATTGCCCGTTTCTTAGCGGTTAATCGGCAACAACGCAATTTTGAAAAGCTCTATTATATTGGGGATGTGTTCCGGCGGACGGCTTACTTGTCTGGTGCCTATAATCAAGAAACCCAAGCTGGAATTGAATTAATTGGGGATGCTAGTTTCCAAGCCGAAATCACGGCATTGGATACGATGTTGACGTTTGCTGCAGCTTTTGAAATTGAAAATGTCCAAGTTGTCTTGAGTGACGCGCGGTTCATTGATGCGGTTTTGGCTAGTTTGGACATTGGCTTGGAGCTTCAACGAGCGCTTAAGACAGCGATTCAGCAAAAAAACATTTCCGAATTTGAACGGGTTCGACGGTTGATTCCTGATTTCCCACCGCTGTTAGCAAAATGGCCATTAGCGTTTGGTGAGCCTGGTGAAGCACTCATGTGGCAATTACGGGATTTGCCAGTAGTGCATGACATCGTGGCGGGTTGGTTAAAGTTGGCTGAATACACGCATAATAAATATCCTAATGTCGCTGTCACGATTGATTTGGCCGCTACTTCGCCTCAACCATACTACACGGGGACGATTATTCGCGGCTTTGTACCAAGTTTAGGGCAATATTTATTTAGTGGTGGTCGGTATGACTACCTGTTAGAAAATTTCAAACAAGAAGCGCTCCCAGCTGTTGGCATGGGCTTGGATATTGAAACGATTTTGGCGGCGTGGCAACCAGTGCCGACTGAAAATGAGCACCAGCCGATTGTGATGGTGCTGGCAAAAGGGCGTGTTGAAGCTGATGCCCGGCCATTATTGCAGGCGGCTGGAATTGATACTAGCGAGTTAGAGCATCCAGCGCGCAAATTGATTTTTGATAGTCAAGATGGCAAGTATCGCTTTATCTTAGTCAAACCAAGTGATGTGGTTAAATACCTGGATCGCGGGATTGGGGATGTGGGGATTGTCGGATCTGATACTATCGCCGAAGAAATTCAGGCGCATTATGATGTGTTAGATTTGCAGACTGGGTTGGCCGAGTTTGTCGTGGCTGCTCCAGTGGGGGCCGATTTTAATGCCCCCCACCGCAAACGGATCGCGACCAAGTATCCCAAGGTGACCACGGAATACTTTAGTGGTTTGGGTGAAGATGTTGAATTGATTAAATTAGATGGTTCAGTTGAATTGGCGCCGTTGACGGGTCTGGCCGATGCGATTGTCGACATTACCCAAACTGGCAATACGTTACGTGAAAATCAGTTAGAAATAATTGAACACGTGCGACCGGTGGCGACCCATTTATTAGTCCGGTCAGGGGCGCTATTACAGTTTCAAGTAGAATTGTCACGCGTAATCAGTAATTTAAATAATATTTTGCAGCAACAAAGTGAGGATACATTATGAAAATTATCATGAACGAATCATTGGCTGAGATTCAAACCCGCATTCGCCAACAGACCGAAAAGACCGTGGATCCAAACGTAGAGGCGCGCGTGACGGAAATCATTCAAAATGTGCGGGCGAATGGGGATGCCGCGCTCATTGCGTATGGTCAACAATTTGATGGGGTTGAGTTAACGACTTTAAAAGTTAGTTCAGCTGACATTGATGCCGCCGTCGCCCAAGTCGAACCGGCCGTACTAGCAGCATTAGAAAAAGCAGCGGCCAACATTGCTAGCTTCCACCAATTAGAGGTCGAAGAATCATTTGAGGACCAACCACGGCCGGGTGTAATTCTGGGGACCAAAGTTACGCCACTGTCAGCCGTTGGTATTTATGTACCAGGTGGGACCGCTGCGTATCCTTCATCAGTTTTGATGAATGCGATTCCAGCGAAAATTGCTGGCGTCAAGCAAATTATCATGGTGACGCCACCGCAAAAAACGGGGTTGAATAATGCTGTTTTGGCGGCCGCGCGCATTGCTGGCGTGGATCAAATTTATCAAGTCGGTGGCGCTCAAGCTATCGCCGCCTTAGCATATGGGACTGAATCAATCCCGCAAGTTGATAAGATTACTGGCCCAGGGAATGCGTATGTCGCGACGGCCAAGCGGGATGTCTATGGGCAAGTCGACATCGATATGATTGCTGGGCCGTCTGAGATTGGAATTTTAGCTGATGATTCAGCGAAGGCTAGTGAGATTGCAGCAGACTTGTTGTCCCAAGCTGAACACGATGTGAACGCGCGGGCCATTTTGATTACGGACTCACAACAATTAGCGCAAGCAGTTTCAGATGAAGTTGAAACACAACTTAAAACACTGCCACGTCAAGCCATTGCTCGGCCAGCGATTGAAAATAATGGCTTCATCTACGTGGTCGATACGATTGATGAAATGTTTGATTTAATGAACGCCGTGGCCCCTGAACACTTAGAGATTCAACTAGCCAATGCGTATGATTATCTCGCCAAAATTGAAAATGCCGGTTCAGTCTTTTTGGGCCGTTATGCATCTGAGCCGTTGGGTGACTACCTAGCGGGGCCTAACCACATTTTGCCAACCGGTGGAACAGCGCGCTTTAGTTCGGCCTTGGGCGTTTGGGATTTTCAAAAGCGCATTCAATATCTGCAGTATTCGAGTGAAGCGCTGCAAGCTGATGCCAAAGATGTAACTGTTTTGGCCCGGACGGAAGGCTTAGAGGCCCATGCCCGTGCCATCGAAAGTCGGGAGGATGGACTATGAGAACAGCAACGATCAAACGTGATACTTTAGAAACACAAATTAATTTGACGCTTAATTTAGATGAACAAACGCCAATTCAAATTGACACGGGGATTGGCTATATTGACCATATGTTGACGCTGTTTGCCAAGCACGGTCGCTTTGGGTTACAAGTCCAAGTGCACGGTGATTTGCAAGTTGATGCACACCACACAACAGAAGATGTCGGGATTGCCTTGGGTGAGGCCTTCACGGAAGCGCTTGGTGATAAAACCGGGATTGAGCGGTACGGGCTGGCCATCGTTCCCATGGATGAAACCTTGGTACGCAGTGTGGTGGATTTGTCGGGCCGCTCATATTTGGTCTTTAAAGCCGGGTTGACGGCGCCGATTTTAGGTAATTTTGAAACTGAAATTGTCGAAGATTTCTGGCAAGGATTTGCCCAAGAAGCTAAGGCTAACGTGCACATCGAAGTTTTGTACGGGCGTAACACGCATCACAAAATTGAAGCAATGTTTAAAGCGACTGGGCGGGCCTTGCGCCAAGCGGTCACCATTAATCCAGAAATTCAAGGCGTCAATTCAACTAAAGGGGTGATTTAATGGCCAAAGCAAACATGATTGCCGTCATCGACTACGGGGCGGGTAATATTCGTAACGTGATGAAGGCGATTAACTATGTTGGATTGCCCGCTAAATTGACTAAAGACCCCCAAGAAATTGCGCAGGCCGCTGGGGTTGTCATCCCTGGCGTTGGCGCATTTAAAACTGCGATGGAACAGATGCAAGCCAATGAATTGGTCGTCCCTATTCAACGGGCTGCTAAAAGTGGCACGCCAATTTTGGGTGTGTGCTTGGGGATGCAATTATTATTTGATTCATCAACTGAGTTTGGTAAGACGACTGGGCTTGGTTTGATTCCGGGTGAAGTGGTGGAACTGCCCCAAAACTCAGGCTATAAGGTGCCCCAAATGGGTTGGAATGAGAATATTGTGCAGCAAGCTTCCCCAATTACGACTGGGCTAGCGGGTGAGTACACGTATTTTGTGCATTCATATTATGTGCAAACGGCCGCTGAATATATCGCAGCTACCGTGGATTATGGGGTACAAGTGCCTAGTGTCGTAAATAAAGATAATATCTGGGGTGCACAATTTCACCCCGAAAAAAGTGGCGACGTCGGGCTAAAAGTTTGGCAAGCATTCGCTAAGATGGTGGAGGAAAACGCATGATTTTACCAGCAATTGATTTATTAGACGGCAAATCAGTCCGCTTATTTCAAGGCGATTATAATGCGGTCACCACGGTGAATGCAGATCCGATTGCCCAAACCCAGACTATTCAAGCCGCTGGCCTCAATGCGCTACACGTCGTTGATTTGGATGGCGCCAAAGCAGGTACGACCACCAATTTGGCGACGATTACTGAGATTCGGGCAAATTTTGCCGGTTTTATCGAAGTCGGTGGTGGAATCCGGACAATGGAAACCATTCAACAATATCAAACAATTGGGATTAATCGGGTGATTTTGGGTTCGGCTGCCTTGAAAAATCCACTCTTAGTGACCCAAGCCGTTGCTGAATTTGGTGAGTTAATTGCCGTTGGGATTGACGGCAAAGATGGGTTTGTTGCGACGGAGGGGTGGCTGGAACAATCTGCTGTCTCGTTTGCTGATTTACTCGCGCAGATGCAGCAACGGGGCGTGAAAAATTTCATTGTTACCGACATTGCCCGCGACGGAACACTGACTGGTCCAAACGTCGAACTGTTAGCGCAACTACAAACGCAATTTAAAACGGCTAATATCATTGCGAGTGGTGGAATTGCCAAAATTGATGATGTGTTGGCGTTGCAAGCTGCGGGGATTAATGATGTCATCGTTGGCAAAGCACTCGCAGCCGGTAAAATCACGCTCGCACAACTCAAGGAGGTGGCACAATGACATTAGCCAAACGAATTGTGCCCGCTCTGGATGTTAAGGAGGGGCGTGTTGTTAAAGGGATTAATTTTGTTAATCTACAAGATGTGGGTGACCCCGTTGATGCTGCTAAGGCGTATCAAGCGGCTGGGGCTGATGAGTTAGTTTTTTTGGATATCTCAGCTACATTGGAAGGCCGGACCACCATGATTGACATGCTCGAACGCGTTTCGTCGGTGGTTTTTATGCCTTTGACCGCGGGTGGTGGGGTGACGGATTTGGCTAGTATGCATGCCATTATCCAAGCCGGGGCGGACAAGGTTTTCTTGAATTCCGCCGCTGTGAAAAATCCGCAACTTATTATGGATGGCGCCAAAGTTTTTGGCTCACAAGCGATTGTTGGTGCGATTGATGCCAAGTGGGATCCAAATGCTAACATGTTTCGTGTTTATGTATCGGGTGGTACCAAACCAACCGAATTAAATGCGATTGAATGGGCGCAAACGATGGTGGAATATGGCGTTGGTGAATTATTAGTGACGAGTATGGACGCTGATGGGACCAAAAATGGCTATGATCTCAAATTGTATCAAGAACTTGATGCAGTGGTGAATGTTCCGATTGTTGCGAGTGGGGGAGCTGGAACTACGCAAGATTTTATCGAAGTTTTTGAACAAACGAATGTCGATGCAGCTTTGGCAGCGTCTGTTTTTCATTATGGTGAAATCCCCATTTCAACGCTAAAACAAGCCCTAGCTGAAGCAAATGTGGCGATTCGTCTGTGAGGTATAATGATGACAGAACAAACACCAGATTTTAAAAAAAATAGTCAAAATGGGTTGATCCCAGCGATTGTCACCGATGTTAATACCGGCGCAATCCTGATGTTGGGGTATATGAATGAAGCGAGTTATCAGCTGACTAAAGAGACCTTGGAAACTTGGTTTTGGTCACGCGAACGCGAAACTTTATGGCATAAAGGGGCAACGTCAGGGAACACGCAAAAAGTGGTTAGCATGACGTTGGACTGTGATTTGGATACCCTCCTCGTACAGGTGATACCTCAAGGACCGGCGTGTCACACGAACGCCTATTCATGTTTCTTTAATAGCGTGACGGGGACTGGTTTGCAAGACGGCAATCAAGCGGTGGTAACCAACCAATGGACGGATGGCTATTTTCCAAGTAACTATCCAGGGACAAAGGAGTAAATAATTAGATGACACAACAAAGTATTGAAGAACTCTATGCACAGGCACTCGATCGTAAAAATAATCCGCGTGAAGGTTCATACACTGGGTATTTGTATGAAAAAGGACTTGATAAAATTTTGAAAAAGGTCGGTGAAGAAACAACCGAAGTCATCTTGGGCGCCAAAAACTCAGATGCAGAGTTGATTTACGAAACGGCTGATTTATTGTTTCATCTAACCGTTTTATTGGCCGAAAAAGGAATTTCATTAGACGCAATTAAAGAAGAATTAGGCCGCCGTCAAGGGCAACAATCACTGTTGCACGAGCGCGCAGATTGGCGTGGTAAGGAGCAAGCAGAATGAAAGCATCAATTGAACAATTAGAAGCATATACAGCGGAGTTACCTGCTGAGGCTGTCAAAGCCAAGTATGGATTAACTCATTTGGCACGTTTGTCGGCCAACGAATCTGTTTTTGGGCCTTCACCAAAAGTCGGGGCGGCCATCAAAGCGGTCGCTGATGATGTCTTGAATTATTATCCAGATGGGCAGGCCACACTACTTCGTGATGCCGTGGCCAAACTCGACCAGGTGGCGCCGGATAACCTAATTTTTGGTGCAGGGGCGGATGAGCTGATTCAATTGTTGACGCGGACGATTTTAACGCCCGGTAGCAATATTATTGTGCCCAAGCCAACGTTTGGTGAATACGCACTCCATGCCCAAATTGAGGAAGCTGATACTAAACGCGTGCCGGTGGACGAAGCGACGGGCCATGTCGATTTTGCTGCGTTGTTGGCAGCCGTTGATGACCACACCGCAATGATTATTGTGGCCAATCCCAATAATCCAACCGGGGTTTTTGAAGAACCCGCAACGATCATCGAGTTTTTGCAAAAATTACCGCAAACCGTGACGTTGATTGTCGATGAAGCCTACTATGACTTTGTTGATCAACCCGGGGCCAGTGTTGCACCATATGTTGCCCAGTATGAAAATCTAGTTGTTTTACGGACGTTGTCAAAAGCGTATGGCATCGCTAACCTCCGGGTGGGGTACGGCATCATGCAAGACCCGTTATATACAGCCTTGCAAGCAGTGCGCCTACCATACAATCTGTCAACTTATCAAATTGCTGGGGGGACTGCAGCGATTGAAGATCAGGCCTATTTAAAAACTGTGACGGCCCAGATTAAAGTCGAACGGGCTAAATGGCAGGCGTTCTTAGCGGCCAATGATATACGGTTTTATGAATCACAAGCCAACTTCATCTGGATGAGGGTGGGTGACACCAAAAAAGTGGGCGCAGAATTATTGGCCCAAGGGTTCCAAGTTAATGATCGGTTAAATCCTGAATGGATCAGAATCGCCATTGGTACACCTGAAGATAATGCAAAATTGCAAGTTACTTTGCTGGCGATTTTGCAAACTTTATAACAAGTCAGCTAAGCAACCTAAAGTTGTTTGGCTTTTTGTTTGCGAAAAAATAAGTTAAAAAGCTATTTATTATGGGCGATTATTTGTATAATCAACTGATAATGTAGCAAATTGCGTGAGCGAAGGGGTAGACGAGATGTTTAACAATGCATTTGATTGGATGCTAAATAAAGATCACCGTGAACTGGCTGAGTTGTATGACTACTTGCATAGTTTTCAACAAAGCAAATATACGCGTGCTGAATTAGAAGATGGCCTCGGTTGGTCAACTTACAAAGTGCAGACCTACGTTTCACGACTTATGGAAGATATTGATAACAATTTTGATGATCAAGCCCAAACGTTATCGTGGAGTGCAGATGGTAAATATGTGGTTGTGGATGGTCTCAAAAATGCGGATGCGGCGTTGTTGCGTACGCTGTATGCCAAAGAAGCTTTGCCCGCGCGATTTTTAATGCAAGGGATTACGCATGATTTGCCAAATTTGCAGGAATTTGCAGAGAAAAACAATGTGAGTTTATCCACCGCGCAAAAAATCTTGCGGGAACTGCGACAACACTATGATTTAGACGGCATTAGCATTAATACGCGCTTTCAAATTATTGGTAATGAACTCGGAATTCGCTATTGGTTACATCAATATTTTTATAACATGCACGCTGCCGACGCGATTCCAGATGAATTAAGCGTGTACACTTTTTCACCTGAATTAGTCGCCGAATTGATCACTTTATTGGGCGAGTTTGATATTGAATTGTCCAATCTCGACAAAGTGCGCTTGCAATACTCAATGAACGTGATTGGCCTGCGCATCCGTACTGGGCATTTTGTCACCAAAGAGCAGCTGGGACCATGGGGCAAAAATCTCGATCAACTCGATGCACACCAACAAGCTGGGATTGCGGGGATGCAAAAGGCGTTTAAAAAAGCGTATCCCGCACTAACAGATGAAGATGCCTATTGTGAAGCTGTTTATAATTGGACGGTGTTTCATATCTTATACACTTTGCAAGAAGATGGCTTTTGGCAAAATCATCCAATGATGGCCGTTTATTTACAAGTCATTAAAACTGGCCGGGCTGATTTTGAAGCGGCGTTTGGGGTGCCGATTATTGATTATCAAACAGCCCAGATTGGCGAACGCTTATTTACCAATATCATGCATTTCTTATTCGTCAAACAAGCGATTCCGCGAACTGATTGTGGTGAAGCATTCGGGACGGCTGAGCATCCGATTTTGTCATACGTCGTCAGCAAAATTTTAGAACATCAAGCCCAAATACTTGGCGTCTCGGCCAAACAAATTAAATTAAGCTTGTTCAATGAAGTCTTAGTCACCTTTTTATCATCACTTGATATGAAGAAGTTAATGGAACCAGTTTATATTTATGTGGATTTCTCAGAAAAAGCGACGATGCGTGATTTTGTGATTAATAAAATTAAAAACACCGCCTATATGCATGAGGTTTTTGTTGATAATGTCGATGATGCTGACATTATCATCTCAGATACAAAATTGGCGATTCCGCCCAGCCGAGCCTTTGTCATTTGGTCAGTCATGCCCAATGAAAAACAATGGAATCGGTTTGAACAACGCTTGCGGGCAATTACCGTGGCTAAATTTAACGCCAAGCATCATGCTAATGCGCAGATGCTAATTGAGAATTAACGTGTTAAAACTTCCAACATTTTGGAAAAATATTGTATAGTAAATAAAAAGATTATAAATAACAGGAGTTCAACATGACCAATTACGGATTTATTACCCAAGATCAACTAACCAAGACCCCTGAATGGCAACCAGAAGCCGTGCATGTCAAGGTTCGCGAAAAAATTGAAGAATCAATTGCCCGCCGTGTTTCATTAATTATTGAAGAAGTTGCCCAATTTAACTATCGGACGGCAACTATCAATTTGCATGACTTGGCTGAATATGTGCACGACGAAGTTTTAGGCTTTTACCAAACCAGTTTCCGCAAGCATCCAGAATGGCGTGACCAATTAATTGTCATGGATGAAATGCCCCTCTCAGTGTTGAATACGATTGTTCAAGCCGGGATTGATACGATTTTAGAGGCCTCAGACTTTGAATTTGCATACCATTCAGATGGTGAAGTACAAGTCTTTTGGCAATAGAAAATTAAGAAATTGAATCTTTTTGTAGCTTTTTTAAAGTAACCGTGGTATAGTACTTGAAGAGTTAAAAAGAAGATTTGTTTTATGTTTTACCGAATATTTGGCAAGCCGATTTTTGATTTAATATTTTATTGTGTATAGGCTAAGTGCCAAGGAGGTTTCATAACATGGAACAAGGAACAGTTAAGTGGTTTAATGCAGACAAGGGCTTCGGCTTCATTTCACGCGAATCTGGTGATGATGTATTCGTACATTTCTCATCAATTCAAGATGAAGGATTCAAGTCTTTGGAAGAAGGCCAAAAGGTTTCATTCGAAGTTGAACAAGGCGATCGCGGTTTGCAAGCAGCAAACGTGACTAAGTTGTAAGATTTAGACTTAAAACCGGAAAACGTCAGCCAGTGATGGTTGGCGTTTTTTTTGTGGTTTCCGTTGCACCTTTTAGGGGCAAGGGCTTTGGGTTTGGTTAGGGAAGGGGCTCCACATTGGTGCAATAGAGGTGGGCGACACGGTCCCACTAGTCTAAGGGATTCGGCTCCGTGCAAGCACGAAACCAACTCCCTAAGACCGCGTTGGTGCCGCTACCTCGCTTA
>JAITQG010000033.1 GCA_031289015.1 Lactobacillaceae bacterium | reverse complement strand
AACAATTAAGACCCATTTTTTGGCCCACGCTCTTGGGCCGAAAAATTCTGGTCGTATTGGTTCGTGTCGCCCCCTTCAACAGTACCAATGCGGAGCCCCTTCCCCGACCAAACCAAAATCCCTAGCCGTGCAACGGCTAAGCACCCCATTAAATACATAAAACCAAACAAAAAACGACCCACGGGCATTGGGCCGTTTTTCGGACTCGCTTTTATCAAAGCAAATCTTTCTATTTAAGGAGAAGTTGTACGAATTTCTTCGTCACTAGATCGGTTAAATCCAGCGTATGAATATGAATGTATTGAAAGCTTATCTCTTTCAATATCTTTATAATAAACCCCCAACCATAAAGTAACTTTAAACTTTCAAACGAATTTGAAAAAACGACAAATCCACATTATTTTGGTAATATGAAAACAACAATACCCATTGATAAAGGAGGCGCTAACCCATGAAAGCCCTTATTGCTCAAATCATGGCCAACAAATATGTTAAATTGTTTTTTGAATATTTGAAACGTGCCGACCTATCTAATAGTAGTGCTGCCATTGCCTATTACGCCATTTTAGCCATCTTCCCCGCCATCATCGTCTTGGCGGCCCTAATCCCCTTCACTGGCTTAACCACCAAATCAGCCATGACCTATGCCCACGGAGCATTGCCATCTAGCATCTACAACATGGTCTTGCCCATTGTCGATTCAATCTTGAAGCATAGTGGCGTGGGCGTCATCTCAATTTCATTATTGGTTACCCTTTGGTCATTATCACGCGTAATCGCCTTAATTCGTATTGTCCAAAACCGTATTTACGGCGTGGAACCCAAAAACATTGCGATTATTGAACGTGCCATTTCCATGGTTTGGATGATTGTGGTGATTGCCTTGATGGGTATCTTGATTGTGGTTGCTTCGGTTGGATCAAATATTTTAGAAGCTTTACCTATTAGTCATGAGTTAACTTCCAAATTGGAAACTACCAAAACTATGGTGGTATTTCTAGGCTTGTTCTTGGGCATGGGGATCTTCAATTGGGTTTTGCCATCTAGCAAACCACGTCTTGTCTGGGCGTTGGCTGGTACCCTGGTCGACATCGTGGGATTGTTAGCCTTAACCAAGCTATTTGGTTTTTATATCGCCATCGCCGGGAAAACTTATAGCTTCTATCAAGCTGTGGGTTCGGTGATTATCTTGTTGTTGTGGTTGAATTTAATCGCCATGTTAACTAGTTTTGGAACAGTTGTCACTGCGATGCTAGATACAACCTGGCCAGGCTCTGGCGGGTTGCGTACGCGCCTAGGCAACTTGGCTAAACGCGAGCGTTAAGGCGTCTGGTGAATTTTAATAGTACTTTACCAAGCCTAAATAACTAACTATTGATATAATGTTAAACACAAAAATGCTGCGTGAATCTACCATGATTCACCAGCATTTTTTAAGCTATTCTCGCAAGCTAAGAAGCTGAAGCGGCGGGTTCAATCGTAAACGTTACAATGTCCTTATAAGTACCTGAATACTTAAATTCTTGAGCATCATCGGTCAACGAAGCTGAAACAGTTTTCGTTTTCGCCGGTGCTTCCCCATCAGCTTCCAAAACAAGATCCGCCCCAGCCTTCAAATCCACTCCATCCTCGGCAGAAAAGGCATACTCGGCGCCTGTTGTATCACCGGTGGTAGTCAAGTGCCAAGGGGGTGTACTTCCGGATGCCGCTGAAATATGAATAAAGCGTTCCTCATACGGTACCTTTGGATATGCACTCAAGGTAACGTTACCAGTGCCCGCCTCTGTTGCACTTGGAATCGTGATGGCAGCTGGAATCGTGATGATATATGTAGGTTCAACGACATATTCGACAGTGGTATTTTCATGTCCTTGCCAAATATATATATCCGCTGTACCCTGAACGTGCGCTGTGGGTATTTGAGCAGCTGTATATTCAGCACCCGTTCGAACATTTAACCACTTGGCTGAACTTACGGTGTCGTTGCGGTAGTTTTGTTGGAAGGGTGTGCCAACCACTGGATTTAGTAAGCCAGTGTCATTATATTTAAATACAAAATCCGGCCCAAGCGTTAATTTCCACAAAGCGGTTGTATTAGTGAACATATATCCCATGTATGTGATTATTGATGTGTCAAACTCGCTCAAATCCAGTTGGGTTAAACTATTACAACCATAGAACATGTACCCCATGCCTGTGACTTTGGAGGTGTTAAACCTGCTCAAATCCAGTTGAGTTAAACTATTACAACCATAGAACATGTACACCATGGTTGTGACTTTTGATGTTTTAAAACCACTTACATTAAGTTGGGTTAAAGCATTACAATTATTGAACATGTAAGCCATATCTGTGACTTCGGATGTGTCAAACCCACTTACATCAAGTTCTGTTAAACTATTACAATGACTGAACATAGCATACATAGATGTGACTTTGGATGTGTCAAACCCACTTACACCGACTGAGGTTAAAGCCCTACAAAAATTGAACATATACTCCATGGATGTGACGTTGGCTGTGTTAAACCCACTTACATCAAGTTGGGTTAAAGCATTACAATTATAGAACATCTTAGTCATATTCGTAACATTTGATGTATCAAGATTTTGCATTCCTTGGAATCGCTTTAAACTCGTTAAATTATCAAACAAGCTAGTCGAATTCTGAGGAGCTACTACTTTGTCAACGCTTGGCCCAGCGCTCACAAATACAATTGTCTCTGCCGAGGAAACATTAGTTTTACTTTTAAAATTACTTGGTAGGTTCCCCGGTCCGACTGTTAATGTTTTTGTTTCTGGCTTATAAATTAATTCACATTCCGCCGCACTGGCTACTGTTTGTCCGCCGTTAAACGACGCATTCGTAAACAGTGTCATCGCTCCCAGCACGCCTACAAACAACACAAAGGCGCGGACGAGACGATAACTTAATTTATGTATTTTCATTGCAAAAACCTCCTGACTCGATATGTACTCACTTATATTTTATAACTAGCATTTGTAATAATATCTATCAATACTGTACCCCTAATATTTTGTGAATCTATGTACAACGTAAGCTTTTATGGGCCTTAATTACCTATATATTTAAAAATATATCTCACCAAAAGCCTAAAATATTACTACAGTTTACGGCAAAAACGAAGCTCCCCTAACCCTCTATAATTTAGCATTCAGGGAAGCTTTTTTCTTAATTAAGTGTCAAATGTAACGTGGCCCTTTACACAAGCTAAGAAGTTGCGGTTTCAATTGTAAACATTACAGTGTCCTGGTAAGTACCCGCATACTTAAACTTGTGTGTATTGTTTGTTAACGAAGCTGAAACTGTTTTCGTTTGCGCCGGTGCTTCCCCATCAGCTTCCAAAACAAGAGCCGACCCAGCCTTCAAATTCACGTCACCTTCTGCAGAAAAGTCATACTCGGCGCCGGTTTCATCACCGGTAGTAGTCAAGTGCCAACCTGATGCCGCTGAGATGTGAATAAAGCGGGTCTCATATGGCACCTTAGGGTATGCACTCAAGGTAATGTTACCAGTACCCGACTCTGTGGCGCTTTGAATCGTGATGGTAGCTGGAATCGTGATGGTATATGTCGGTTCAACGACATATTCGACTGTCGTATTCCCTAAATCACCTTGCCAAACATATGTATCGGTATTCCCAAATTCATGGTAAGTCTTAATTTCATCTGCCGTGCACTCATAATTCCCCGTTGGATTTAGATCAGATCCACCAGTTTTGTGCAACCACTTTGTCGAGTTTACTTTTAAATTTTGATTGAATGGTGTGCCAACCACTGGGTCTAGTAAGCCAGTGGGGTGATTAGTGAATACAAAATCCGGCCCAAGCGTTAATTTCCACAAAGCGGGTGTAGTAGTGAACATATCAGTCGTACTAACGATATTTGATGTATCAAACCTACTTAAATCCAGTTGGGGTAAACTAGCACAATCCCGGAACATCGAGGCCATGCTTTTGACTTTGGAGGTGCCAAACCCACGCAAATCCAGTTGGGTTAAACTAGCACACCCATAGAACATACCAAACATGTTTGTGACATTTGATGTGTTAAACCCGCTCACATCTAGTTGGGTTAAACTAGCACACCCATAGAACATATCCGCCATATTTGAGACAGTTGATGTATCAAACCCACTTACATCAACTGAGGTTAAACTTTTCCCATCATAGAACATATAAGCCATACTCATGACATGTGATGTATCAAACCCACTTACATCAACTGAGGTTAAAGCCTCACAAAAAGTGAACATATTCTCCATGGATGTGACGTTGGATGTGTTAAACCCACTTACATCAATTTGGGTTAAAGCATCACAATGACGGAACATACAGTACATATTCGTAACATTTGATGTATCAAGATTTTGCATTCCTTGGAATTGCTTTAAACTCGTTAAATTATCAAACAAGCTAGTCGAATTCTGAGGAGCTACTACTTTATCAACGCTTGTATCAGCGCTCACAAATACAATTGTCTCGGTTGAACTAACATTTCCTCGAGTTCTAAAATCAGTTGGTAAGTCCCCCGGTCCGACTGTTAATGTTTTTGTGGATGAATCATAATTCAAAACACATTCAGCTGCACTGGCTAAAGTTTGTCCGCCGGTAAACGACGTATTTGTAAACAGTGTAATTGCTCCCAACACGCCTACAAATATCGCCAAGGCACGGACTAGGCGATAACTTAATTTATGTATTTTCATTGCAAAAACCTCCTTACTAGATATGTACTCACTTATATTTTATAGCCCGCATTTGTAATAATATCTATCAATACTGTACCCCCCCCGAATTTTTTGTGCCTTTATGTGCAACGTAAGCTTTTATGGATTTAATCACTTTGTATCCATAAAAAACTACCAACCATCGATTCCAAAAATCGATCTTGGTAGTTCCATGCATGATATCTACTGAAAATTATTCTAATTCTACGTTTTGAGAGCCTAGATATGCCGTACTGAAAACGGCCAATTTCATTAATTCAGTTACTAGCATCGCCAATTGAACCAAACGAAACTATTCGCTTGCGACTATACCGCAAGCGACTTAGTGACGCTTTATTAGCCCTGCGTAAAAATAGTGATAGGTGCAGCGTGACTAACATCGGTTCCATGATGTCATGGGTTTTGGCAAAAAACAAAACGATGAACATGATAATCGTTGGTGGTAAAATGATCAACACTGACCAGACCCACAGTTGCTCAAGTTCCCAACCAAATAAAAACTTTTTTGACCCTCAGCGTAACCCAATTTGCCATATACTCACCTCCAATGACCACATTTTTATATACTTAATTAAATTCTATACTTTTAGACGTTCGTTCAATGTTCCTTTTTTTCGTATTATTTTAAAAAAATAAGTGTAAATCGTTGCAAATCATCGTTATTATCGTGCAAAACCCATACACTTTCATTCTTCATATACAGATTATGTCAGCTTTAATTTTTAAAAAAGAGTAGACTACTAAGTGTAAGCGTTTACAAAATATCTTGATCGGAGTGTTTTTATATTATGTTTGATTTTTTAAAGCCGCTACCGGATGCGACGGAGAAGGTTCCAGCCGAAAAAGTGGCTAAGAGCTATAAATTCCATCAAATCGGTGTGTTGCTTTCAATCTGTGTGGGTTACATTGGTTATTATGTCATTCGGTTGATTTTCACAACTGAACAAAATGATATCATGCAACAATACCACTTTTCCCATGCTGAAATTGGGTTGGTACTATCGTGTTTTGGAGTCGGGTATGGAATCTCAAAGCTTTTCATGGGGGCCTTGAGTGACAAAAGTAACCCCAATCGTTATTTGGCCACTGGTTTATTTCTTTCTGCTATTTTAAATGTTTTCCTCGGTGCCAATAAGAACTTATATGTCATGATGTTCCTCATGCTGTTGATTTCAGTTACGCAAGGAATGGGGGCGGCTTCATGTCAAAAGCTGGTACAACTTTGGTGGAGTAAGAAGTGGCGTGGGACAGTTTATGCCGTTTGGTCATCTGCCCACAACGCCGGCGCCTTTGCGTGTGTGGCTGTTGTGCAATTAGCTACTTTCATGTTTGCTGGTTCACTGCCAGCCGTTTTCTATACTGCCTCAGTTGTTTCAATCGTGATTGCCATCTTGATCTTGGTTTTGGGTAACGATCGCCCGACAACAATCGGTTTGCCAAGCATCAGTGAATACGCTGGTGAAGAAACGGTATTAGCGAATGGAGAAACTGTTAAGTCTGACGTTTCTGATATGAGCTTGTTCACGATTTTTAAGAAGTATATCTTAAATAACCCCGTCGTTTGGGCCATCACTTTAACTTCAATGTCTTTGTACATCGTGCGTTATGGTGTGATGAGCTGGATTCCTAGTTACTTGACCAGCGTGAAGGGCTTTGACCCAAATTGGGCTAAGTGGCTCGTTGGAATCTTTGAACTGGCTGCTGTACCTGGTGTTATCTTACTTGGTATGGTTTCTGACTTGCTTAAAGGCCACCGTTCACTAGTTTGTATCGCATCAATCATCGGGCTCTTTGCTTGCTTGACGACCTATTTCTATAGTTCAAACCACACTGTCATCGTGGTTGTGCTCTTCATCATGGGAACGTTGATTTATGCGCCATTAACGTTGGTTGGGTTGATGGTTAATGAAGCGGTGCCTAAGTTTGCCGTTGGTTCGTCAACTGGCTTCATGGGCTTCTTCCAATACATGTTGGGTGAAACTGTAGCCACTGCCTTGATCGGTATCTTAGTGACGCGATATGGTTGGACGGCAAGCAACACCGTCTTGTATACTGCTGCGACCGTGGCTTTGCTTGCTTTGATTTTCATTGTGATTAAAGAACGCAAGACAGCTCAATTAGTTAAAGAATAATATTGTCAGTTAAAAAGGTTCGTGCCCAGCAATTTGCTAGGTCCGAACCTTTTTTGCGTTTTAATATTTATTAATCTCGATTGTATTGCCAAACTGTTAGTGTTTTGCGAGTTTATTTTCCAATAGTTGCTTATACACCCGAATGATTGTCTCGGCGACCACAAAGCCGGCCGCCAACGCAATCGCTACAATTAATGTATCCAACATCCCCTGCAGTGCAAGACTATGTTGGCCATACGCGAGGGCTTTCATCGCCAAATAAATCGTGCCCCCAGGAACCAGGGAAACCAAACTCGGGATATAAATCATGTTGACGGGCACCTGCCGATACACGGCAAAGACATTCCCCAACAAACCAATGATCAGAGCCGCCGTAAAATTAGCGATAAAGGGTGAACCACCATGCCACGTGAGCAACATATAGCCACTCCAGGCGACGGCCCCTGTGACACCTGCGACTGGCAACGCGCGGCGGGGAATATTGGTGATAATACCAAACCCGATGGTGGCCATGAAACTAATTCCAAATTCAATCAATAATTTCATAAGCCACCTCCAAACAAGCCCCAAATGACGCTGCCCAAAACAACTCCACCACCAATCGCCGCGGCAATGAGCAATGCGTCAACAATCCGTACCAACCCAGAAATGATATGCCCGGCCAAAATTTCGCGTAATGAATTCGTGATCGCGACCCCAGGTACCAACGGCATCACGGCACTGACAATCATATAATCTGAACTCAGCCCCAGCTGGACTTTCGCCAATAAAATTGCCAAGAGAGCAATGACCATCCCCCCAACGACCTCTTTAATATAGGGTGTCTTGGCAATTCTTTGCATCCCCTGCGCCGCTAAATAACCGGCAATCCCGATGAAAAATGCTAGGCCTAAATCCAATGCGGTGGCCTTAAATAACAACATCGGGGCAATCGAAACAAACCCCGCCCCAATAATTTTGGTCGGCCAATTAAAATCAATCACGTGGCGATCGATTTCATTAAGTCGCTGAACAACCCCGTCAAAATCCATTTTGCCTGCTACAAAATCACGCGACAACGCATTGACTTCATCGACTTTTTGCAAATTGAAACTGCCGACTTTGGTTTTGGTAAGTTGAGTCACGGGTTCCTCAGCTAACGACGCAAAAACGGCGGTTAAGGTCACATAACCATTCACCGGTACGCCAGCCGTGTGACCCATAATTTCCATCGTTTGTTCGACGCGTGAAATCTCAGCGCCACTTTCCACGAGAATCCGCCCGGCTTGTGAGACTATTTTTAATACCTGTGTTTCATGTTGGGTAGTCATGTCCACTGCCCCTCCTTCATTAAAATAACCGCGTTAGTTTGCATAATGCCAAACTACGCGGTCATTGCTTAGCCCATGTGCAAGACGCCAAATGCGCCGAGCACCAAAACGAGGATACCAACCACAATCCGGTACCAACCGAATGCTTGGAAATCGTTTTTCTTGATGTAATTAAGCATAAATTTGATGGCAAAGAGCGCCACAAGCCATGACACGATGAAGCCCACCGCCAAAATAAAGCCTTGGCCAACGGTGAATGTACCACCTTTTAACACGTACTTGCCGACTTTTAAGATTGAAACACCAATCATCACGGGAATACTCAAGAAGAATGAGAATTCAGCCGCCACAACCCGGGATGCACCCAAGAAGATGGCTCCTAAGATTGTTGAGCCAGAACGTGATGTCCCTGGAATAATCGACAAAACTTGGATAATTCCAATTGAGATGGCCATGCGATACGTAATCTTGTTCACATCCGTCAACCAAGGACCACGAACGGCTTTAGCATTTTGACGTTCCAAGATGATGAACAAAATACCATACGCAATCAATGTCGTCGCAACAACCCATGGCTTCATCCAATGCGCGTCCATGTAGTCATTTAACAAGAGCCCCGCCACAGCAGCGGGCAAGACACCAACAATGACTTTAAACCACAGGCTCCACGTGTTTTGGCGTTCTTCGGGTGTCTTGGTTGGTGATAATGGATTCAGTTTATGAAAATAAAGTTGAATCACGGCCATGATGGCACCCAATTGAATGACATAATCAAACATATCCGTGAACGCCTTAGTCCATAGGGATCCCCCAGGAATATTCATAAACGATTCGGCGATGATGATGTGGCCAGTTGATGAAACGGGCAAAAATTCCGTCAATCCTTCAACAATTCCGATGATTACTGATTTAATAAAATCAAACATGTTAGTTCCTCGTCTGGTTGTGATTTGAAAATGCTAGCTTGCATTGAATTTTCACTTTGCCTCTAATCATATCAAAAAGAAAAGAGCCGGACTACACCGACTCGTAATTTCAATATTATTTTTTAAGATTATTAATCGTGACACTGCCGTCATCACTCGTGATTGACAAGCGATTTGGCGCAGTTTCGTTTTGTACGAAATTGTCTGAATAAGCCTGGCCACCGACATTTATCGTACCATCGTCAGTTTGCGCACTTAAGCCGTCAACCTTGAGGCCATCGATTTTGATATCGCCATCCCCGGCAACCAAGGTATTTACCCCAGTCATCGTCACGTTGGTAAAGTTCACTGAATTATCGCCCACGCGCGCCACCAAATTATTTAGCTTCACGCCAGTCAGGATAAAGGCGCCGTAATCGTCAATGGAAACCTTGGTGCGACCCAGGTCACCAACATTCACAACGAAATCACCACCGTGCACATTTGTCGTCTGGGCATGCACATCGTTAAACTTCACGTAGCCCATCGAGGTCGTGACACTCAGCTTATTAGTATGGACGTTCGTGAATTCAACGTCACCAACTTGGCTGTCAGCTTTAATCGTATTGGCCGTGATGCCATCCAAATTCAACCAACCTTCACCAACTCCGGCGTTAATGGTGTTGAACTTGGCATTAGCCGGCACATAAATCTTGATATGCCCAGTTTTGACACTGCCAAAGCCGATCCCAATATACTTATCATCCGTAATATATTTAACCGTCAAAGTCCTATCATGCACTGAATGGCTGAACTCACCGTTATCATTGATCAAACCCTCGATTTTAGGCGTTTGAACAGACTTAGAAGCAATCACATCAACAATCAAAGACGTTGAATCAATCTTAATGTTGTCAAAATCAGCCAACTTAGCTTCGACTTGTTCATTATGCGGCACGATGAATTTATTGTGATACCAGCGTAAATCTTGCATGCCGTGGTTGGCATACCCGATCCAGCCGATGATGCCACCAAGGATGACCAAAACAAAGCCGGTCAAAATTAATTTAAGCATTTTAGGCATTTTGAACACCTCCTTGATTAGCCTTTGAGAACTTGCGACCAATCTTTTTAACGAGCTTAATCAAGCCAACGAACACCGCGTGCACGATGAACCAAGCAATTGGCCAAGCAATCAATTGAATCCCGACTAAGAATAGCCCAAAGCCGATGTGGAACATGCCAATTGCCCAATTACCAGCAAAGATAGAAATCCCCCCGGCAATCGCAAATAGCCCTGTGACAAAGGCGCCAACCAAGACCGCAGCAACGGCCAAGGCCAAGGCAATCGTTAAGAACAACGCCAACAAAATGGCAAACGCTGCTGGAATCCAGACCACGCTGGTCAACAAGCCAATCACGATGACCCACAAGAGGTTCAATTGCCGCTTCACGCGCTTCGTTTCGCGCACACCAAGGCTTTCACTATAGTCGACGTCAGCTTCAGCCACATCATCGTAGCGAATTGAGTAATCCACCAAGACCCGGCGCGCAAGTTGCTTAGGCGTACCAAATTTTGAAATCAACGCCGCCCCGTGCAAATCCCCATCACTAGCGTATTCTTGATAAAATTGCACAACATCATCGCGTTCATCTTCAGACAAGCCAAAGAGATGCTTACGAAGTTGTTGAAAGTAAAGATTATTGTCCGTCATCATGTTGGGCCTCCTCCGTTAAAATTGCGTTGACCTTGCCTTGAAATTGTTGCCAGTCAGTCTGAAACTCAGCTAAAGCACTGCGTCCAGCATCAGTGATCTGATAATACCGGCGATTACGGCCCTCATAAGGTTCGTCATAGGTCGTGACCCAATCCTTCTCCTTAATTCGGCGCAAGACAGGATACATCGTTGATTCAGACACCGCAAAGACATCTTGGACCGACTTGGTCAAGACGTAACCATAGAGGTCTTCTTGGGCCAACAGCGCCAACACGATACTATCCATTAACTCTTTTGAAAGTTGCATGGCCATGCGCATTCTCCTTTACATATTATATGTTGTATAATATACTATATTACATACAGTACTGGTGTCAAGTCGCTAGTTGGCTGTAGGGTGATAATTAATAATAAATGTGAGGGTTTTGATAATGAATAAATGGTATAAAAATAAAGACAACAAGGTATTGGCTGGGGTTTTATCTGGCTTTCTTGATTACACTGGGTGGAAGATTGATATTTCTCTTGTGCGGATTATCTTTGTGATCTTGGCTTTGGTGCCACCGCTTTTCCCGATTTTGATCATTGTTTATATCGTGGCGGTGTTTATTTTGCCAACTAAGCCTGAAGATGATGGCGTGGTTGATGCTGAGTTCCGTGATAATAACGATGATGATGACGAACTTTGATTTCTAGTTTTGCTTGAGCGCTCCTTAGTGGGGGCTTTTTTTATTTTGTTTGGTGGGGTTCTTAGCCGTTTCACGGCTAGGGGTTTAGCTCCTTCCAGTTCATTAAACTTCACCCACGCTGTCCTAACCAGTTTTAACCTTTTTTTGCCTCACAATTTCAACTTTAAACCCCTTTAAGAACATCAAAACATGCAGCTTTAGAACCGGAGTGCAACGGAGGTTGGGATTTTAGTTCGTTGGGGGAATGCCGGAGCGTTGCTGGGCTTGTTGTAGTGGAACAAGAGAAGCGGCACCAACGCGGTCTTAGGGAGTTGGTTTTGCGCTTGCGCAAGGCCGAATCCCTTAGACTAGTGGGACCGTGTCGCCCACTTCAACAATCCAGTAACGCGGAGGCATTCCCCCAACGAACTAAAATCCCGTGCCACGCCAGGGGCACAACAACCCACAAACAAAAAAATCCCCCACCAAACTAGGTTGATTTTCACAATAAAAAGGCTTGGGAATTCCCAAGCCTTATTGATTAACTTTATTGTCCACTAGTATCTGAACTAGTCGTTGCACTCATTTGTGATTCTTCATAGGTCTGGGACGTCAATCCCAACGCCGCAACGTCAGCATCAGAAACTTCCCCAGCGTACAAAGGCCCTGTTGTTTCCGCCTTCAAGCCAAGCGCCTTACGCAACACATCGGTCACGCGTTGTTGTTCTCCGCGCTCAACGTGCTCATATGAACCACCAGCAATCATGATTGACGTACCTTGTGCATGATCAGTCTTGATATCGTTGGCTGCCTTAGTGTACTTTTGGACAATCGTCATCATATCGCCAAACGTCAAATCAGTTTGGGCGTTGCTACCAACCGTCTTAAAGAACTTTTCGTTAACTAAGCTAGTTGGTGATGACTTAGCCTTGTGCATGATGGCTTCTAACACCAAACGTTGACGTTGGGTCCGGCCATAGTCGCCAAGTGGATCATCATAACGCATCCGTGAAAAGGCCAACGCAGCATTTCCATCCATGTTCGTGCTCATCTTGAACAAGCCTGAATCTTTAATGGCTTGTAAGCGCACAGCTGGTGTATCATCAACGGTTGCATGGATTGATGGCGCTGAATCACTTGTTGAATAACCAAATTCGTCTGAACCCTTGGTAAAGCTGTAATAATTACCAGGTGTAACGTGATCTTCCATATCAGGATTATTGTCAAAGCTCAATGGTGAGACAACTGAAACACCACCAATTTCATCAACGACTTCCTTTAATCCGCGCATGTTAACCAAGGCGTAGAAATCGATTGGAATATTTAGCCACGTTTGAACCGTCTTCAAAGTCGCGGCTGTTTCACCGTCTTCATAGGCGGCGTTCATCTTTTGTGGGAAGCTATCTTCAAAGCCGACAACTGAAATCACAGTATCTCGTGGAATCGACATCAATGTGACCGCTTGTTTTTTAGGATTAACGGTCATGACCATGATTGAGTCCGTCCGTCCGCGATAATCACGGCCTAATTCACCAGTATCAGTCCCCAACAACAAAACTGAGAAAGGCTTACCATCTTTGAGCACTTGGGCCACATCTCGTTGCTTATTGATGCCAGCAGCTTTGTAGGTATCATCAATACTACTCTTGGCACGGTGCCAAACAGTCGCACCGGCAACCCCTGAGAAAATTCCCAATACGGCAATGACGGTCATGATAATGTTGCGCACCTTATGTTGGCGACCCCCTGGCTTAGGCGCGCGGGGTGCCTTGGTTTGACGGGCTGAGCGTGACACTCGTGATTGTGGTTCGTTATCCATCTTGAAATTCCTCTCTCAGTCAAACAGCAGCAAACGCATGTCTGATTTCATCCATAGTTTTCTTATTATCCAGTTTAGCGGTAATGCGCAGATAAAACAGCATATCGCCAACTGGCTTAAAGCATACTTATTGATTCTTAAAGAATACTTAAAAAAGTAGGCCATCAATTTATAGATGACCTACTCATTTTACTTGTTAATTTTTTAAACTGCAACCGGCGCTTTGATTGAGCCAGCTGATTGATAATTTTCAACCTTGATATCAGCCATCGTATAGTCAAATAATGACTTAACATCTGGATTCAAGACCAACTTTGGCAATTCTAACATTGGCCGTGATAATTGTTCTTCGATTTGATCAACGTGGTTAGAATAAATGTGCGCATCCCCAAACGTATGGATGAATTCGCCAACTTCCAACCCGGTTTGGGCGGCCACCATGTGCACCAACAATGAATATGACGCAATGTTGAAAGGCACGCCCAAGAAAATATCAGCTGAACGTTGGTACAATTGCAAACTCAACTTGCCATTGTTCACATAGAATTGGAATAAGCTGTGACAAGGAGGCAAAGCTTGGCTAGGTACTTCTTCAGGGTTCCACGCTGAAACAATCAAGCGGCGTGAGTTAGGATTGCGCTTAATTTCAGCCACAACATCCCCGATTTGGTCGATAAAGCCACCTTGAACCTTCTTCCAGTGTCGCCATTGCGCACCGTAAACAGCCCCAAGTTCACCAAACTTAGCAGCAAACGCATCATCATTTAGGATGCTGTCACAAAAGAGTTTGTGTTGTTCATCATATAAAACCTTGAAATCAGGGTCAGCCAATGAGCGGCGCCCGAAATCCGTCATATCAGGGCCAGTGTATTCAGCTGATTCAACCCAGTTTTTAAATGCCCATTCGTCCCAGATATGATTTTTGTGTTCAAGCAAGAAGCGAATGTTAGTGTCACCATTCAAAAACCATAGCAATTCGCTCTTGATCAACCCAAACGGAACCTTCTTAGTCGTCAACAAAGGAAAGCCTTCAGCTAAGTCATAACGCATTTGGCGGCCAAAGACAGAATATGTGCCTGTCCCCGTCCGATCGCCTTTGAATTCACCGTTTGTCAAAACATCACGGGCAAAGTCCAAATATTGTTGTTCATTCTTACTCATGTGCGTTCTCCTTTGTTAAATAGCTTTCAAAATGTAGGCTTTCCAAGGTTTGTTCCGTTAAATCAACTTTGTGGAGTTCAACGTGTTTTTGCTCCAACAATTCCATTGAGAATGGATCATTGTTGTAATTACGCAAATAATTGATTTTCGTGATGCCTGCTTGCAACAAGAACTTGGTGCAGTGGACACACGGGAAATCAGTCACGTAAACTTCAGCACCTTCTGCGGCAATGCCCATCTTGGCTAATTGCAACAGCGCATTTTGTTCAGCGTGGACGGCGCGAATACAATGGCCGTCGACAATATAATCGCCAACTTCATCACAATGGGGCGTCCCAACGACGGACCCGTTGTAACCACTGGCAATCAGGCGGCCGTCTTTGACAATGGCTGCCCCGACATGTAAGCGGGTACAGGTACTGCGCGAAGCTAACATCACGGCCTGCATCATAAAGTACTCAGGCCAATCGATTCGTTCGTCTTTCATAGTCTATATATTCTCTTTTCTTACTAATTAGCAATATTTTAACAGAAATCGCGAACGTTTAACATAGCGCAAAAGTTGCCAAAAGATGACCGAAATTAGACAAAAGTTGCATGAATTGGGCGTTGTTCGTACTTTTAGTAAGAAAGTTCGGTTGTTCGGGATTTATTTAGCAAAAATCCGAACAAAGGGGGTGTAAGTACTTGAGATTTTATTAAATTTTTGCTATACTTATTAAATAATATTTATTCCTGTGTTTTAACAAACCATTTATTTTTGCCATTCTATTTAGGTGAACTTATTATAGGAATTCCCAATAGGAAGGAAGCACATACTATGCCTGCAGCACTTGCCGAGATTAAAGAACAATTGGACGCGCACAAAGGAAAGACAGTCACATTGACTACCCACGAGAGCCGTCACCGTAACATAACGCATGAAGCTATCGTTCGTGAAACTTTCCGCTCTGTCTTTGTATTAGACTTGAAGCAAGAAGGAAACGAGTTCGATCGTGCATCCTTCAACTATACTGACATTTTGACTAACAACATCGAAATTGCCTTTGCATAATTAGATTGCCCCTTTGCCTTTATTGGTTGAGGGGTTTTAGTTTGCTCGTGGTTTCTGCCGGTTGCCCCTTTCAGGGTCAACATTGTTGCAAAATTTGGACGGCTGGGGCTCTCCGGCAAAGATAAATTTCGTGGGAAACGGGTGGCGCAAATCGGGGGAATGGTCCGCGAGCGGCCCAGTGCCACGCCCGTTGTAATCCCGAATGTCGGGCGGCAGTTCCCCCGATTCGGCCACCCTTGCTTTTCCCACAAATTGATCGCTCCGAGCCCCAGCCGGCCCAAATTTTACAACAACAGGGCAGAGCTCATCTGGATTTTTTAAATTCGTTGGTGTGTGACGACTCCAAATTAGTTTTGCGTGATAAAAGTTAGATCTATTACATCGTTTTGAACGTGAAAAAAGTGATAAAGAACCGAAACCATTAGTGATATAAGTAGTTAGCTGCACCTTTGTCCCACCGGGACAAAAAAAGACCAGGAACAAACTCCCAGCCTAAATATCAATCTTCAACGACAACCTTCTCTGCAGCCTTAGTAACCAAAACCACATCAAAGTCGTCAATATAAGCATCATCCGCCGAATCCAAAGGCGTAATCGCAAACACCCCAACATGCACCGTCTGCCCCTTTTGAATATCGGGATTCAAATCCAATACATACCCAGTCAAAGTAACCATATCAGAATTATCAAACGCCTTAATATCAGTATTAAAGTAACGTTCAAAATCATACAAAGTCAACTTACCAGAAACTTGATAATGCATATCGCCATTGTCATCTACAGCCAACTCTTTTACGAGTGAATTGCCAGCCGTGTTTTCATCGCGCAAGACGCCAAATAATTCTTCATAAATATCTGTATCAGTAATGATCCCTGACGTTCCACCATATTCATCTTTGACGACAGCCATTGGCGTGCTGACTTTCATCATCTTGGCCAAGGTATCAGTCACCCCGAAGTTCTCAGAGACAATCGGCAAAGTCCGGACAATCTTGCCCACCAAAGCCGTCTCATCTTCACGAGATTGGCGCATCAAATCATAGTTACGAACGTAGCCGATGACTTTATCTTTGTCATTATTAGCCACCACCGGCAAACGCGTGTGCTTGGTTTCAAAGTACAGTTGGAGCGCTTCGCTAACCGGCGTTGTCACGTCGACCACGGTCATTTGCGTTCGATCAATCATGATGTCAACGGCGACCTTCTCAGTCATCTCAAACGCTCGTTCCATGAAGCGCACTTCTTCGACCTCTAACTCACCGGTTTTGGCCGCCGCACGTGAGAGGCTCAAAATCTCGGCTTCTGAGTAAATTTCCTCACCTTCATCCGCTGCCTTCAACCCAAACATGCGCAAGGCTCCCTCGGCCGACTTGTTGAGGAACCAGACGAATGGATAGAAGATTTGGTGTGCCCAGTGCAGTGGTCGCACGATGATGAGCATCACTTTCATTGGGAATTCGATGGCCAAGTTTTTGGGCAACAATTCGGTAAAGACGACTTCGATGTAGGTCAATAAGGCCAAGGCAATGATCGAAGCGACAGCCCCCGCGCTGGCACCAGGCAACTTTTGTAAGACTCCTAAATCAAGCAACAAGTGCGAAACGGTTTCTTCACCCAACCAACCAATGATCAACCCGGCCAACGTGATGCCGACTTGGGTGGTTGAAAGGTATTCATTTAAATGCTCCACCATGTGAATGGCCGTGGCAATGTTTTTTGATGGCTTGTCGCGCTTGGCTTGGAGTTCTTCCAAAGCGGAACGGCGCACCTTTACCAAGGCAAATTCAGCCGCAACAAATAACGTTGCCAATAACAACGTGATGATGATGGCGATAATTGAAATCAATAATGAACTAGTGGTCAAAGTCTTTCCTCTTCCTGTGGATAATTAATATCCCTATTATACTCCCTTCCATGAAAATACATGTAGATTTACATAGTTTTAATTATTCATCGCGTTAACTGTATAGGGGAGGTATTAGTTTGCCTATTCTTATGTGGCGTTGATTATCGGCTACAAAAAAAGCGCATAAGCTGAAACTAATGGGCTCATAAGTTATATTCAACTGGTAATTCGTACAAATTACCACCTTTTTTTCAATTCAGAAATATCATCAACAGTTTCGCTTTGATCTATCAAAATGCCATACTCTTCAGCTTTGGCGATAATCATCGCTTTTTCAACTTCTTCTGGAAGCTTGTTTATATTATCTAAAGTAACCGGGTAGTCAAAGCCTTTGTCACGATTAAATTTTGCAATAAACATTTTAATCGCCGTTGTCGTTGACATCCCGAGTGAATTTGCAATCTTCTCAAATTCAATTTTTTCACGTTCATCCAATCTAATCCCAATTTGTGCCATCGTCATGCCGGTGTCCTCCTGTTCTCGCTTAATGATTCATTTATATTATAGCATTATCAAAGCAATTTGCTATGATTTTTAATCATACTGCTTGCATTTTTTATAGCTAAAATCACGTTTATTAAAGCGCTTTTAAAGACCTGGATTTACAATCTAAGTGGAACCCAGTTACGGCGAGTGTGAGCGAAGCGAGCATGAGCCTTCAAATTTTTGTTTAAAAGAAAAAAGACCCATAATTTTGGGCTCGCTGTAGAATGATAATAACGACAAAATCATAACAACGAGGACAAACTTATGAATCTATACCATCA
>JAITQG010000053.1 GCA_031289015.1 Lactobacillaceae bacterium | reverse complement strand
ACGCCCGCGTCGGGGATTTGCGCATTCATAATATTGATGTCGCCGATCAAAATATCGCCCGGACCGAGTTTACGTTGACTGGAGCAGACATTAACATCACGAATTCACCAAATCATGCCGGTGACATTCTCTTTAGTGGGTTACCCGTTGGTGAATATACGGTAACGCAACGCAAGACAACCGCACTCGGTAAGTTGTTGCCGGTCTCAAGCTTTAAAATTGAGATTAAAGATGATAACACAATTGAAAGTGGCGGGCTCGGTGCGACATATGTCGAAGTTCAAAGTACGCAACCAAACAATGTTTACATGCAAAAAGAAGTTGACGCTACTGACAGTAAAAAGGTTGTTGAGGTTAAAAACGATACAGCTCAGTTGGTTGCCTACAAGGGTGGTACGCGCAATGAAGCACTGTTTGACACGCCAGTTTGGACACCAACCTTATTGGCTGGGTTAACGCCATTGAGTGGAGCCCAATTCGCTTTGTATACGTATGACCCAACCGCCGAAGTTCCGGGTACAGAATGGATCAATCGGACGGTCACTGACCTGACGACCAAGGTTGGTGAAACAGCTTTGGGTGACTTGAAAGCTAACAGAATCTATAAGTTAGTTGAAATTGCGACCCCAACGTATTATGTTGGCCCAATTAATCTTGAAGATCCTATCGAGATGGCAAATTATACCACGTATTTCAAGTTGAATGACCGCGGTGAAATGTTGTATCTTGATGGCTTGGATGACCCAGAACCAAAGACCAACAACTCTTCAAATCGAGTAGTGGTCAAAAACAATGCCGCCGAACAAACCGGCACCTTGCATATCAAAAACGTTGATGTGCAAGATGCCAGTCAGGTGTTGACGGGCATGGAGTTCACGCTTGAAAAAGAAGTGACCACCAATGATTGGCAAGTCATCAACAATGGGGCCACCGATGTCTTTGTGACGGATGCAGACGGCCTGATTGATGTCAGTGGGCTGGAATTTGGTAAGTATCGGATTCGCCAAACCAAGTCGATCGCCGGCTACTTGCTCAGCGAATTTGATAAAACCTTTGAAGTCGACAAGTATACACCTGGTCAAATTAAGAATTACGTGGTGAAAAATCAAAGTTTGGAGCCAACGATTATCAAGGGTGATTATGTCGGTACGTACGATTTGAACAATGGGGCGGAAAAGGATGCATTAGTTGCCTTAGAAGCGACCTTGACGAACCTTGGTTTGCATCCACAACGGAGTGTTGAAAACGATGGACGGATCAAGTTACTTGCGGGCTTAGCAGACGCCATTTATCAAATTGAGGAAACTCGTGGTGAAAATGTGCATACCTGGGCCCTCATGAGTGATGCAAGTGGGCAATTTGATTTGCACGCGGTCGTTGATTACACTGATTTGATGACAATTTTGGCGGATGGTCGCGTGACGGCTGAGGAATTTGCCGAGTTGCCAACCAGCAGCATGGTGTTCCATGCAGATGCGACGTATACCTTGACTGAAGTGCAAGCACCACTGCATTACAAGTTGAACCCTAATCCGTATGTCTATAGTCCGGCTCAAGAAAGTGCAGCGATTATCAAGAATCAAGGAAAGTGGATTGGACTTGAAGATGATGCTAATTTGCATAATCTCTACGTCGCAACCAATGAAAAAATGCGTAAAAACAATGCTTTAAAACGCTTGAATGGTGTGACGTTTGAACTATTAAATGAAAACGGTAAGTCATATGGCGTAAGTACGACGAATAGTGAAGGGTTGTTGAGCTACTTAGCAGTTCCAACTGGCGTTTACTACCTCGTGCAACAAGCTGCGGCATCAGGTGTGAAACCGACACCAGATCAAGCCTATAAGATTGAATTTAATGGGCATAATGACATTGATGCGGCGACGATTAGTTTAACGCCTGACGATACATTGGATGAAGCGAGTCAACCATGGTACCAAAACGCTTGTGATAACCTGTTCACAACGGACGGTGATACCCAAATCAACATTGATTATGAAGGGATGAGTAAGTTGGAGGTTGTGAGTCAAAATAATGCAGGGAACCCGATTGCAGGCGATGTTTATGAATTGACGCGTGCCGATGGGTCAAAGCAACAATACACGACTGGTGCAAACGGCAAGACGCTAATTGAGGGCTTGTCACAACAAACGACGCCATATAAGGTGGAGTTGGTTCAACGCGCAGGTGGACGGGTCGTGCCAGTCGAAGCAGTGGATCGAACATGGTACGTGAACGAAACAACGACTGGTGAAGGGGCTGAAATGGTCTACTGTGATAACACCGGTGAACCAATTGTTGCACCAACTAACACAGTTGCGTTCATACCAAATCTACCAACTAATGAAAGCGTGGGTGCGCTGGGCCGACTGACAATTATCAGCCAAGCTAACTCAGCTGAATACACGGTGACGATTCCAGAAACCATCAACACCTCAGTCAGTGATTTCACGCAACCAGACAGTACGGTTGTAAGCAATTTAGTGGCTAACGTGAAGTTCTTTGATGAAAACAATCTTGAGTTGCAAATTTCAACAGCGGATAGCTTTGAAGTCACGCAACACAACACTAATCCAATTGCCCAACATTTGACGTTTAATCCGACGACGATCTTTGGGGATGCGAATATGGTAACTTTGGGCGATAATCCCGAAGACACACTTTATCAAAATGTACCGATTGCGCTCCAACGACCACTGGGTACAACAAGGTGGTCAGATAAATACTCAGGTAATTTGACGTTTAACATCGCGGCAGTACCTAAGTAAATGCAATACAAAAACAGCCGCACCCGTAATTTGGGTGCGGCTGTTTTTAAATGTAGCTAAGATAAAATTAAATATAATAGCTGATTAGATACAATACACAAAAATTGTGGTAATTTAAATCCAAGTAACGAGATATTATTCATGAAAATGATGAGATAACTGGAGCAATTAGAGTAAAATGAAGAATTTCAAAAATATTATGTCATGGGTACTGCCGCTTTTCATCGGGCTCGTGCTGGCAATTTTGATCAAAACTTATTGGTTTACCTTGGTCAAGGTTGACGGTACTTCGATGGATCCTAACCTGACAAATAACGAACAGATTTTCGTCGTTAAACAAGAAGCCGTTCATCGTGGTAGCGTGGTGGTCTTTGATGCACTTGGCCAAGATCCATCGGTCAATAAGCATAAGGATTTCGTAAAACGGGTCATTGCGATTCCTGGCGACACGGTTAGTGCTAAAAATGGCGTGGTGAAGGTTAATGGTAAGCGTGTTGACCAATCATATATCTCAAAAGCTCAGCAAGCGGATACAAATGCGGTCAATAATATTGGTAATTTTGCTAGTTTGGCGCAATTAGGCGAGCATATGGGGTGGGTTAAGAATGCAACAGCTGTCAAAGTACCGGCCCATAAATATTTTGTGATGGGTGATCATCGCACAGTGTCAAACGATTCACGTTATTGGGGTTTTGTCTCCGATAAGGTTGTAATCGGGGTCGTAAAGGTTCCGTTTTGGGCACCCAAAACAGCGCAAGTGAATATTAATGATCAGTGGAAAGATTATTTTGAGTGACCATTAAAATTATGAGGCGATTGAAAAACAGACTGGTAACAGTCTGTTTTTTTGTCTACCTGAAATTTAGCGATGTGCCTGATTAATTATAAAAACATTAAAATGTAACGTTTTTGTTTTAATGTTCAGCTAAAATACTTTGAAAAGACACGCTTAGAACCATAAGGAGAGGTAGATGCTAACTAAACAAGAAATCGTGGAAGATATTATTTCCATCGTGCACAATGATTATGCTGGTTATATCGATAAGCCTGGCCAAGACGATTATGCAAAATTACGCAACATCGTGGCTAACCCTGAGCTCACGGATGAAGCTTTTTTCTTTGCGGTGAGCAATTATTTAGCCGCCATGCAAGATGGACATTTGCGCATTGTTGAAAATGGTAATTTGCCAATTCATACTGATTTTTTGGTGCGCCGGTTTGAGAATTCGCTGTTTGTGATTCATACCACGAACACGGCAAATGTTGAGGTTGGTGATGAAATCGTTGCCATTGATGGGCTAGATATTGCGACGAAAGTTAAAGAATATAAATATGTTCAAGCAACGACTGACTTGGCACGACAAGAGTGGCGTTATATCTTGGAACAGGCGACGACTATCACGTTGAGTACGGGAGCAGTCTTGCCGATTCATAAATCGAACAAAGGGCTGCAATTGCCTGACGAACATTATTATCGTGAACTTGATGCCCAAACGGGGTACCTGAAGTTAGGTGATTTTGAGGCTGCCCAACCGATTAAAGGGCTGATTGACCAATATGGGGAAGAAATCACTTCTAAGGCCAATTTGATTATTGATGTCCGCGTCAATTATGGTGGTTCAGATCTTTATTATTATCCGCTGATGGATTATATCTTTCCCAACGAAACGACGATTCAGCAAATATTTGCTGGCAATGATGATTTTGATTATTTTAATTTGACGGAGCGCAATGTGAAAAGTCGGGAGCGTATGTTTGCCCCGTTTTTTGACCAGCCAGATTTATCTGCTGAAATACGCGATGGTTTAAACAAGGAGTTGGCATTTTACCGTGCACATCGAGGTGAGGGGTGGGTTGAACGGCATGGTGATGATGAACAAACTGTTTTTGCTGTGCATGGCCAGGCCACTCCACAAAACATCGTGGTGTTGTCAGATGTTTATTGTGGTTCGAGTGGTGATCAATTCGTGGACATCTGCAAATTGTCACCCAAAGTTACAGTAATGGGGCGCAACACGATGGGAATTACAGATTATTCAAATGTGATTTGTGATAATTATGACTTGTTTACATTAGTCTACCCGACCAGCCGGACGTCGCTTGTCGCAAATGGGCACGGCATTTCAGGGATAGGGGTCGCCGTTGACATTGAAATCCCGTGGACTCCTGCACATTTACAGCGGGATGTGGATTTAGACGAGGCATTGGCGTATTTACGTAAGTTAGAAAATTAAAATAATTTGTTTTCACAACCGTTTATTGCATAGTGAGCGTGGAAGACAAATAAAGCGGTGCGGACATTATATCCACACCGCTTTATTTAGTTTGGTAATCAATTAAAACTCTTGCGTCTTGGCGTTAAATTGGCGTTCTTCAAATGTTTCCGTTAATTTATTACTGGTGAGTTGTTCTTGATTAGTCCAGCTAATCATTGATTTAAAACTAGCCATTTCTTGCTCAGTATTCGTAGCACCATAATAATCCATCAGATCGGCGGTGAAACGATAGCGCATTGACGTAACGGATGGAATCAAGAGATAATTATCAGTTTCAAAAGCACCAAAGGCCATGTTTGCAGCGATTAGTGCTGTACGTTTATTGCCATCTTGGAAAGGTTGTAATTTGGCAATTTTGGCAAAAATCAACCAAGCATCTGCACCTAACTTGGGTGAAGCGTCCCAACCATTGACGATCGCTTGCAGGTCGTTTTTGGTGACAACTTCTGGGGCCAAGTAAGCGGCTTGGGTGATTTCATCCAAGATAATGTGGACATTGTCATCAGTGTTGTACATGGCGTTGCGTAAATGCCCTGGGATAATTGGTTGCTCATCACCACCAGATTTGAAGGCTTTATTAATCGCAATAATCCCATCCACGGAAAAGCCAATTTGCTTGATTTCAGCAATGCCTGCCAGTGCATCTTGGAAGATGATGGCATCATTTTCGCCCTTCGTTAAGAGCTTTGCATTATTGGTTTCCAGGGCAAGTCTTGTATCAGCAACCGTACTCGCATAACCGTTTAGTGAACCGAGAGTAGTCAAAAACTCGGCAAATTTTTGATAATTCATATAGCCATCTCCTTCCAGAATTAATAAATTTTAATTAGTATCACTATTGTAACATTTTCAACGGACTTTAGACTGGATATGACATGGATAACCATTTTTAATCTCAATGTCATAAAAGTAAGCAAACTAGTTGGTAAATTCCGTTTTGTCACCTGATTTTTTGGTACAATAACAGTATTATCAAATCAAAAAGGGGGCCACGATGAATTTACCAATCAATAAAGCTGAAGTCTTGCGTTACGCAGGCTATCGACGCAAATTTACGTTGTCCCCTGAACTTGACGGCATGGTAGATGCTGAAATGGCGGCGGTCCAAACTATCGCCAAGCCACGCTATACTTGGCACATTTTTGACTTGGACGCCCAAACTGAAAATGTCATTAAAGTGATTGGCACGGATTTGGTGTTGCCGGGGCATGATATTTACCAACATCTCAAGCATGCCCAAAAGGTGGCTTTGTTGGCGGCGACGTTGGGGATTGAAGTTGAGCGGCACACGCGCCAATTGGAAATCACGGCCATGACGCGGGCGTACCTCTTTGATGCGTGTTGTGTGGATTTGATCGAAAAAGTCTGTGATTTAGCGCAAGTTGTTTTAGCTGAGGAAATCGCGGATCAAGGCTTGGTGCAAAATCGGCGCTATTCACCTGGCTATGGCGATTTACCACTCGCCGTGCAACCGCAATTTCTCCAGGCAGTGGACGCCAATAAAACTGTGGGGATTCAACTCACAGATTCGTATCTCATGATTCCACGCAAAAGTGTCACGGCGCTTGTTGGCCTGTTTGAGGATGCCCAACAAGCCAAACCCAAGTATCGCCAACCAACTGACTTTACACCTGCCATGCTGCAAAGTGTCCCACGAAAATAGGATAGACAAATGACAATTATTGAAACCATCGCCCACGACCACCTCGTATTTGACGGCGCCATGGGGACCCAACTCCAAAATCGCGGGTTACCCGTTGGTGAGAACCCCGAATATTTTAATTTAACGCACCCTGAAGTCGTCCAAGCCATCCATGCCGAATACGTGGCTGCTGGCGCCGATGTGATTACGACCAACACCTTTCAAGCCAACCGCTCAAAGTTGCCAGCTGAGCAATTGCCAGCCATCATTACGACAGCCGTTAAGCTCGCTCGCCAAGCTGGGGCACGCTATGTCGCCTATGACATGGGGCCAATTGGCCAATTGATGGCACCAATGGGCACGTTGGCCTTTGATGACGCCTATGAACAATTTGCCCAACAAGCTATCCTCGCTGAACATGCGGGAGCCGATGTCATTTTGATTGAAACGTTGGCTGATTTATATGAAGCCAAGGCAGCGATTTTAGCCGTCAAGGAAAACACCGCCTTGCCGGTATTTGTCACGCTGACATATCAAGCGGACGGCCGGACGTTTGTGGGGGTCGATCCTAAAACTGCTACCATTACCTTGCAAGCCCTTGGCGCAGATGCCGTGGGCGTGAATTGTTCGCTGGGCCCTGTGGAATTAGCGCCCGTGGTTGCTGAAATTTTACAATACGCCAAGGTTCCGGTGCTGGTTCAAGCCAATGCCGGCTTACCTGATATCGAAAATGGTGAGACCGTTTATCGCATCACACCGGAAGATTTTGGTGCAGCTAGTCGTGAGTTGTTAGCAGAAGGGGTTCGCGTGATTGGTGGGTGCTGTGGCACTACACCTGAATTCACTCGCCAACTCCGCGCGATTGTAGATGCTACGCCAGTTGTGGCACCTAATCCAGTCACGGGTACGTTTGTGACGAGTGCATTGACGACCGTTGAAATCAAGCATGGTGAGCTGACTTTAATCGGTGAACGCATCAATCCAACGGGAAAGAAGTTGCTCAAAGAAGCGTTGCGGAATCACGATATTAGCTACATCCTCAAAGAAGCCGTCCAACAAAAAGATGCCGGGGCGGATATTTTAGATGTCAATGTGGGCTTGCCAGAAATTGACGAAGCGCAAATGATGCAAGCAGTAATCCAAGAACTCCAAGGGGTAATTGCGACACCATTGCAAATTGATTCATCAAGCATTGAAGCCTTGGAAGCTGGGTGTCGCTATTATAACGGCCGGCCATTGCTCAATTCGGTGAGTGGCGAGGCTGACAAGTTAGCCCAGATTTTACCCATCGCCAAAAAGTATGGGGCCGTTATCTTGGGCTTGTGCTTGGATGAAGGAGGGATTCCAGAAACTGCCCAAGGGCGATTAGCAATTGGGCAAAAGATTGTCGCGACGGCCGCTGAATATGGGCTGGCGGCTGATGCAGTGATGTTGGATCCGCTCGTTTTGACGGCCAGTGCCCAACAAGCCCAAGTCGCCGTCACTTTGGAGACGTTGCGCTTGATCAAGCAAGAGTTGGGCGTAAAAACCGTCATTGGCCTGTCAAATGTATCATTTGGCTTGCCCAATCGATCACTGCTCAACGGCACATTCTTGGCGCAAGCATTTGGCGCTGGCTTGACGACACCGATTATGAATCCATTGAATGCCTACATGATGAGTGTGGTGCAGGCATTGCGCGTGTTTACGACCCAAGATTTGAACTCTGAGGCCTATATTGCCAATAACCATGACGCCAAGATTGCCGTGGCGAGTGGCACGACGCAAGCGACCACCACACAAGCCAATGCAAGTGAGCTGACCTTAACCGAGATGATTTTATCCGGGCGCAAAGAACTGACAGCAGCTGCCACCAAGGCCTTATTAGCTGAGGGCGCTACACCGTTAGCAATTGTCAATGAATATTTCATCCCGGCCTTAAACATCGTTGGTGACCAGTTTGAAAAAGGTGAGATGTTCTTGCCGCAATTGATGCAATCAGCAGAAAGTGTGGCCAAGGCTCAAGAAGTTTTGAAGGTCGCCCTGGCCAATGACAAAACGGCCGCCACAACTACCAAGGGCCAGGTTTTGTTAGCCACGGTGGAAGGCGATATCCATGACATTGGGAAGAATATCGTCAAGATGATTTTGGAAAATTACGGTTATCAGATTTATGACTTGGGGAAAGATGTGCAAATCCAACAAGTGGTCGATACCATCATTGAACACGACATTAAATTAGTTGGGTTATCAGCACTGATGACGACTACGGTGCAAAATATGAAAAAAACCATCGCCGCGGTTAAAGCTGCCGGCTTGACTGATGTGCAATTTATGGTCGGTGGCGCAGTTTTGAATGAAGAGTATCGTGATTTTGTTGGCGCGGATTATTACGCCAAAGATGCGATGGCCAGTGTTGTGATTGTAAATGAATTTTTTAGCTAAGAAGCTAGGCTAGAAGCATGTCTACGGGCATGTTTCTTTTTGTTTGCAAACGCTTCATCTCTAAGGCATATGAATTATATGTGATTTATGATAATATAGAATAACTATTTTATACGGGAGGGACCCTCAAAATGAGTGAGCCTTTTGATTATGAGCAAGAACGTTTGGATATGGTTTTAGATAAAATCCGGACAGCTCAAGGGGAAAATGCAACACAGTTACAACGCGCTGAAAAAGCCCAAGATGACGTCGAAAAAGGGTGGGGCGATATTCGCTTTAAGTCATCAACTTATGGCAGTTTGTTTGAAACGGCCATGTCGGTGCGACAACAACAACAAATGCTACAAGAACGCGAATTAGCGATGAATTCTGCCGAACACCAAGCCGTGGTTTTGGAACGTTTGGCGACGCGGCCGTATTTTGCGCGCATTGACGTGCAAGAAAAGGGTGCTGAAACGCCCGAACCGATTTATATTGGGTTGGCCTCGTTTTCAGATTCACCAGACAACTTCTTGGTCTTTGACTGGCGGGCGCCAATTTCTTCAATCTACTATGATGCCGGGTTAGGCCATGTCAACTATGACACGCCAGACGGCAAGCAAGAAGCCGACGTGAGCTTGAAGCGACAATTCCAAATTGAAGACGGCAAGATTGTTACGATTTTTGATACCGATGAAGCAGTCGGCGATCAAATGTTGCTCAATGCCGTTTCAGGTGAATCGACGACTAAGATGAAGTCGATTGTCACGACGATTCAAAAAGAACAAAACAAAATCATCCGAAATACCAAGGCTGAATTGTTGTTCGTCCAAGGTGCCGCTGGGTCAGGTAAAACATCAGCCGTCTTGCAACGAGTGGCATATTTGCTGTACCGTTACCGCGGACATTTGACGTCAGGGCAAGTCGTGATGTTTTCACCTAATCAATTGTTCAACGACTATATCGACCAAGTTTTGCCTGAATTGGGTGAACAAAACATGGTTCAAATGACTTACTATCAATACGCGAGTCGCCGGTTGCCAAAGTTGAAGTTGGAAACTCTGCAAGAACGGTTTGAAACGCAATTACCAGCCTGGGCCGAAAACGTAGCAACGTTTAAAGGCAGCAGCACGTACTTCAAATTAATGGAGGCGTATGCCAAGACTTTGAATACTGCTAATATCAAGGTGCGCCCAATTAAGTTCCGCGATGAAGAAATCATTTCCAAGGAAAAAATCAAAGAAATTTATTACTCATTCAACGAGAATTATAATTTAGGGAACCGCCTCCAAGGGACTAAGGAACGTCTGATGAAGATGTTGCAGGGTCGGATTGGGTCTGAGATCAAGGCGGATTGGGTCGAAGAAGCCATCCAAGCGTTGTCAAAGGAAGAATACGACACGCTATTGGGCGATAACCCCCGCGAGTTTGAATCAGATGAGCAAGAGGTCAACACACTTGGTAAGTTGATTGTGCAACAAGAATTGGCCCCCGTTGCCAAGGGTGTCAACCGCAATCGTTTCTTGAACATCAACACCCAATTTGTGCATTTCTTAAAGTCAGTGCCAAGCATGGTGGATTTGAGCAAGTTTGATATTACCGCTGAGCAATGGGAACAAGCCAAGGAATACACGATTGACAAGATGAAGCAGGGCGATTTGCCGTTAGCTGATATGACGCCATTTATGTACCTCTTTGACTTGTTGAAGGGGAGCCACGGTGAGCGCGATATTCGCTTCGTCTTTATCGATGAAATTCAAGACTATACGCCGTTCCAGTTGGCCTTCTTGAAGTACAGCTTCCCACGGGCGCGCTTTACGATGCTTGGAGATTTGAACCAAGCCATCTTTACCAAAGAAAATGCGGTGTCATTGCAAGATGAATTAGGTAAGCTGTTTGCCCCAGAATTATCTGAATTCATCCAATTGACGCAAACTTACCGGTCAACGCAACAAATCACGGACTTCTCAAAGGCGGTCTTGGTGCAAGGCGCGACCATCGATGCGTTCGAGCGACGTGGTGATAAGCCCACGGTGAAGATCGTGGCGTCAACTGACGAAATGGTTGAAACCGCGGTTGCGCACTTGCAACAAAATGATGCAGAGCACGAAACAACGGCGATTATCACGAAGACGCTTGCCCAAGCCGAAGCAGCCTATGAAGCTTTGCGTGATCAAGTTGACGTGACGATTATTCGCACAGAAAATCAACGTCTCGTACCCGGCACGATCATTGTGCCATCATATTTGGCCAAGGGACTAGAATTTGACGCGGTCATCATGTGGGATGCGTCAGCAAAAAACTATCAAGGGGATGATGAACGCCAATTGGTCTACACGATTACATCCCGTGCCATGCACCAATTGACAGTCATCGCCCGCGACACGTTGACACCATTGTTGGATGTTGATAAAAAGCTTTATATAGAAGAATAACCAGTAAAGCCTCCCAAGTTGGAGGCTTTTTTGATGATTAGGGAAGCTGTTGAAAATTAAACTATACAAAGTAGTTTTTATGTTATAACTAATTAAAGTAGTTTATTTCGGACTGCAATCATCAATGATAATGGAGTTAAGCAAATGAAGCGTACCCTATATGTAATTTTTTCAGCCCTGGTATGTACCACGCTATATCTGGGGGGAACTGGATCGGCATCAACAATTAAAACTTCTAATGATATCACCGAATTAGAAAAAACTAGGACGATGTTGGCCGCTTACCCAGACACAAAAATGTTGTATCTAACCAAAGGTGGATCGATTCAATCAAGCGCGATTGTAAAAGAGAGTGATCCAAATGATGCCAGCAAGTTGATTACCAAGGATTTGAGTAAGGATTCAAAGTATACTGAGATGACTGCTGGGCAAGTTAAGTTACTGTACGCTAACAAGGAACTTAAGGTCATTAAACAAGTCGTTGATAAGCAAATGAAAACAAATGCAAAACTAGCTGGAACCGATAAAAAAACTACGGCCAAGGCTAGTAGTGCCAAGACAGTTAAAAAAGGATTCTCTTTTGGCCAACTGTGGCATAAGCTATTTAACTAAATGAGTCATTCTTAAAACAATCATGATTGTGTGTGGTTGTTTTTTCGTCCCTGGAATATAAAAGTAATTAATTAATTTTATAGAATGTATTTACAATCCTACATCCTTTTCACGAGTGGGCACTTAGACGGCTATTAGGTGTCTAAGCGCCTTGTTTTGTGTTATAATATACATAGAAAATGAAGGGAGGAGGAGTATATGACAGCAAAAATGACAATTCGCATGGATGATCAACTCAAAGCAGACATGACAGCCACTTTAGATGCAATTGGAATTAATACTACTACTTTTTTTATCATGGCTGCCAAGCAGTTAGTAGCTAGACAAGCATTACCATTTGAAGCAAGAGCTAGTCAATCGACTTTTATGTCACCAGCAATGGAAAAATTGTTAATTGAGGAATTTGCTAAAATCAATGGTACAATCGCTGACGATTCAATTATCGTGACAGAAGATTATAAACAGAAAATTAAGGGAATGTATGGGGCCTAAAGTAAGAGTTAGATTCACAAGTACGATGGATAGGCATATCAAACAACTTAGGACGCGATTTAATAATTCTACAGAAATGGCAAGGGAAGTCATTGGTGAGGTGTTTGCCTTAGAGGAGATGTTTGCAGTGGGGGAACCAATACCGAAATCTTATAATCAACATGTTTTAATGAATGAACCTTGGGTCGGATTTTATGAATTGCATGTTGCTGACGATATTTTATTGGTCCATGTTATTAATGAAACTAAAGCAGTAGTGAGATTTGTAGGTTTATATACACATGACATGTTGCGCACAGGACGAATTGAATAATGTTTTTAGCATAGAGCTAATTCAAAGTCGTGAAATACGGCTTTTTTTGTTTAAAAGAACGCTTTTTCAAAAGGCTAATTTAGGCTCAATTAAGAAAAGGCCTGTATAATGGACTTAACAATAACGTTTTTTTGTTCACACCAATGGAGGTGCTACAAATGGATGAGATGGTTTTAGCTACTCAAAAGAAGGTTAACAGTCTCGGTGCAGGGGTTGCTGGATTCACCACAGCACCGGAGAACGGTCAAACAGGCTGGCCTACTATTTATGCGTTAATTCAAGTGCTTCAAAATCAATTAGGTATCAGTCCAGTTTCAGAAGTTTTTGGACCGCTGACAACTTCTGAATATGACAATCAAGTCACGCCCAATCTACAAGCTGGCTGGAATGACGATATTGTCTATTTGATTCAAGGTGCCTTTTGGGCCAAAGGAATCAATCCTGGTGCCTTAGATGGCCAGTATTCAGATGATACAATCAATGCGGTCAAGCAGTTACAAAACAATGCTGGATTTACCAATCCTGACGGTGTATTGTCAGCCGAGTGGGCCAAAGCGTTGTTTGATATGAGTGCATTTGTGTTGGTGGAGAATGGTGATGACCATATTCGAACCATTCAACAATATTTAAATGTGCATTATAGTGACATCACTGGTATTTTGCCAACAGATGGCATCTATCAACGTGCAACTAATACGGCGCTGATTTATGCCATGCAAGTTGAATTGGGGTTGAGTGACATTGCCAATGGTGTATGGGGCCCAACAACCCGTGCTACGTATGCGGATGCCTATGCAAGCGGGCTGAGCAGTAACCTAATCAAACTGCTTCAATTCGCGCTGTATGTCAACATGGCGCAATATATTGCCGCTAATAATTACACGATGGTGCCCTTTACTGGCGTGTTAGATGCTAATACAAAGTTGTTGTTAACGACATTTCAGCGCTTTATGAAATTAGAACCAGTTACTATCGGACAACCAGATCCCATTACTATGTATTCGCTAATGGTCTCTAGTGGTAGTCCTAATCGTTACTTCTGGGGAGTTGATACTTCGATTCAATTAACCCAGGCCATGATTAATTCCTTAGTTGCGTGGGAAGTTGACTATGTGGGTCGCTACCTGACGGGGACGGTTGGTAATGATGGCACCCCGAAGAATCTGACCAGACTTGAAGCTAAGTTGATTATCGATGCTAATCTTCATTTGGTACCGATTTATCAAGATAATTATCCAGAATTGGAATATTTCACACGCCTACAAGGTCAAAAGGATGCCCGCGCAGCAATGCGGGCAGCATCTGGTTTAGGTTTGCCAGCTGGAACAGTCATTTATTTCGCTATCGACATGGATATGACGGATGACGATATTACTAGCTATGCCATTCCGTACTTTAATGGCATTGCGTCAATATTGAATTATGGTGTTGAAGGTAATTATTATGTGCCGGGCGTTTATGGTACACGAAACGTCGGAACCCGCTTAGCCTTAGAATCACATTCAGTTTATAGCTATGTTTCCAACATGTCGTCTGGTTATTCCGGCAATCTGGGCTTCTCACAACCACTGAATTGGACTTTTGATCAGTTTGCTGAAGACGCTTCAGGTGCGAGTGGGGTAGCGGCAATTGATTATGTCAATGTGTCACATGAAGATGAGGGTGTAACCAGTTTAATCGAGCCCAATCAACTGAGCTGGATTTATGACACCGATTTTACCTTGTTGAAAAATGAGTATATCAGCGGAACACTAACGTGGGATGGTCCTGCAGTTACGTTGTATGATAATAAAATTATGAAGTTGACGGCGCAGTAAACGACAAGTGTAAGCTCAGGGCCTGGACAACTAGAATTTGAAATTTCTGGTGGTAAGTTAGAAGATGGTTATAAAGCAACCTTGGCTAATCTGTTTGGCACGCAAGCTACCGGTGCTTTAGGCGAGGAAATTGAAGAGGTTGCTGCCTCTATTGATGTTGGTAAATTGAGAATTACGATTTCTACATCTGGAACAGAAGCTAACTTATCAATGGTATTCATTAATTATCAAGGTGATGTAAATGGCGTTGAAATTCAGTCAGCGATTATTTTAATTGCTACTATCAATTTTATTCCAGTTACGCCAGATGAGGCACCAGATGATTACGAAGAATACAATGATATAGTTGAAGTTAAAATTAAACCGGAATGGGTTCCTGCCATGATAGTGATTGGGGTATTAATGGTAGTTGTTGCGCCTGAAGCTGCGGCAAGTACAGCCGCAGCGAGCGGAGTTTTATTAATTATAAATGCATGGAAAAAATTAAACGAATCGGACGAAACTTAATTATGACAAGTAACGACTTGAAGGAATATATTCCTAACGAACAAGAGTTTGATAAGGTAAGGCAATTATATGCAGATGCTGTCGAACAAGCAAAAAAAACATTTTCCAATTTAAAAAGGATACAAAATGAAACGAGAATGATCACGGTAATTTTCATAATGATTATCGTATATTTAATTTACAATAATATCCAACTTTTTCGTGCGGGTGAATATTTCACGTTTTCAATTTACATTATTTTGATGGTTCTTTTAATTTTGGCAGGGATTACATTTAAAAGAAGAATTGATAGGTTGTTTAATGGACCAAGTAAATTCGTTCCCCAAAATGTAAGGTTTATGACTAATCCCGATGCATTATTGCTAAATGTACTTGTGACGCAGCTTATTAAAACCGATGATTATTTAATTTATCGTTATAAAACTGGTAACTGGGCTCAAAGCTCTAATTTTATTGTTTTGAGGCGTGAGGATAATCCTGATAAATATAAACAAAGTCCTGTGTGGTTTCAAAGTATATTTGAAAACACTACTAAATTTGATTGGTCTAAACATATGATATATATTGATACTGATAAACTGTGATTATGACAGAAAATTGTGTTCAGGAACAAAAAAAATGTCAGCCAGTTTTCGAGCATACTTGAGTATATTAAGTACAATACTTTTCCTGGGTTCGAGTGCTGGAGAAGGTGCAGCAGCAGTATCTGGCATTGTTGCAGGTTGGACTAAGATTTTAGGATCAGACGAGGCATAGGATGACCAATAATTTAAATGATATGACTCTAGATGATAGTGAGTTAGAAAAAATTAAAGAAATTTATATCGGAGTTTTAAGTAAGGCCAAGACTAGATATAAAGTTTTTAAGTGGATGAAGATGTTGGTAAATATAGCGTTCATTATTGTCATTATATTTAGTATGCATTCCCTATATCTAATAACAAGGGCATTAGTAATGGTGCCTAAATTAAATGAACAAATCATTTCATTAGCTGTAGTAACGATACTAATGATTTTTGTAATGATACTAACAAGAAAGTGGATTTTGCGAACTACGAATGGACCGGCCAAGTTTGATCATTCTAATGTCAAGCTAATCAAAATGCCAAATCAATCAATTAAAATCACACAAATAATTAAAACTGAAGATTATATCATTGGTGCATTTTTTACCAATCAGTATATTGTATTTAGGCGTATTGACAATCCTGAACAATTTGCAAACAAAGCTCAACGATACAAGAGTGGCATGCAGAGTAACTTGATTACTAAAATCAAGTTTCATTTCCACTATATTGATATTGATGAAATGTAGTAGAAGATAAAAGGCCTGGAATAAATTTAATGAATCGGATGAAGCATAGAGATGACAGAGAATAACTTAGATGAATACACAATTAGTGACATTGAGTTTGCTGATTTAAAAAAACAATATCAAGATGCGGTTGATAACGCAAAAATCGTATATTCTGACTTTAAAAAGGCCAAAAAGGAAATGATTATTTGGGTTATTTTGGCTGTTGGTACCTTCTTGGGTGAATTAGCACTAGTTATTTTTAGCTATTTGAGAGAGTCTATTAATATTTACACTATGATATTACCTGTGTTGTTAATCTTGCTCATAAGCGGCTTAATTTGGCTGAAGAGGTGGTTTGCAAAATTTAGTGATGGGCCTAGTAAATTCGAACGTGCAAACACTATATTTTTAAAGCACCTTCAAAATGAATTTGCAACTGCAAAGACTACTCAGCTGTTGAAAACAGAGGAGTATCTTATCTACTATTTGCAAAAAGAGACGGGAGCAACAAAGAGCAAGTTTATCGTGTTAAGACGTGTAGATAATCCCGATAATTTTGACTCACGGGCCCAGGGCTTTAAAAAACATTTTGAAACTAATCCGCGGGTGCGTTGGGGACTTCATATTTTCTATCTGGATGCTACTGAAATTAAGCAACAAATTTAATATAGGACGAACTTTTGCTTGAGTCAGGTCCACTGACCATAGCGTATTTTGTTGGTTTAATTATTAGTGGGTGGGAGAAAACACAAGGAGGAATAGAGGCTTAAGATGTACAATAATCCTGAAGATAAATCATATATGGGTGACCGTGAGTTTGAAAAGGTTACGAAGTTGTATATCGATGCTGTTGAAAAGGCGCGAACTATTTATCCAGAGTTCAAACGCATAACAATATTTATAAATACGGTAACTGCAATAATGCTGCTGGGAATTTTAGTTGCAGTGCTTACGGTATTAAGAGAAGCGCTGGGTGAGCGTGATTGGACATTTAATTACCTTATAGTAGGAATATTAATTTTAATCATTGAAATCATCATGATTAGAAAAAACCACGCATTATTCATGAATCCGCCAACAACTATTGCACGTGAAGATGTTGAGTTGGTTAGTGATCCTAATATTAAAATAATGAATGTGATTCAGATGGTCAAAGATGATGACTATACAATTGGCGTTACTCAGGCTCGTGGTTTTAAAAAGATGAGAAGATATTTTGTTTTCAGACGACGGGATAATATTGAGGTTATCGACGACAAAAATCTGAGATATTTTAATGCTGTTCAAAGTAAGTGGCGCACAAGAGTGAATGCTAAATTACATTACATTGATGCTACTGAATTACAGCAAATCAGTTCAAAAAAATCTAACTTTTCTAGAGGAGTTATCGGTAACCGGCTAGACGAAACTGAAATCGAAAAAATCAAGCAAGCGTATAATGATACGGTTGCCAAGGCGTGGGATACCTACCATATATTCAAGTTCTGGCGAATATGGAACAATGTTTGTTCAATAATAGTTGTGTTTGGAATTTTATATGCCATCTATTATGTGATTTTGAGGGCCAGGTTTAATCTGAATTGGGCTAGTGATTATTTTATGATGCTGATTTTCATGGGCTTGTTCATTAAATTAAGAATGAACCATTCAACCTGGCTGAATAAAAATCCGGATATTAATCACGAAAATGTGGAATTGTTGGTTGATCCTAAAATTTGGATATATAGAGTTTCGCAAGTGGTTAAAACAAATGAGTATACGATTTTTGTTAGTATCGATAAGGCTGGTTTACTGCGGCGTAGAAAGAAGACCTATTTTATTTATAGACGGTTAGATAATATCGAAGCTGTTGATGCCAAAAGTCAACGCTTTAACGATACCATTCAAATGAAATGGAAAACACGATTTTTTAAGCATTTTCATTATATCGATGTTGAAAAAATGTAGTTAGGCGAACAATAAGAAAAATAAAAGTCGTGAAATACGGCTTTTTTTGTGAGAAAATAGGAATCAGAATAATAATCAAGACTGTAGTGCACGCTACAAGCCGCCTTGATTATGGAAGGAACTCCGCATGACTAAGCAAATTCCGCTTAATTTCGATCGCTATACGCGCCAAGCATGGGAACATCTAACCACGCCTGTGCCAGAGCGTGGCGCGACCCAAGTGACCCCGCACGTCTTGGAAAACATCAAATCTTTTAATGACGAGATTTCCATGGCAGATGTGTTGGAAGTTTATGGTCCGTTAGTAGATTACATTAAACTTCGCGTGGCTCAATATGATCGTGATTTTCAAGAACGGCAAGCATTTTTGAGCAGGCCCCAAGTGGACAGCCCATTTGTCATCGGGATTGCTGGCTCAGTTGCCGTGGGGAAGTCCACAACGGCACGGCTACTGCAATTCATGCTCCAAGCCGAATATGGCGACACCGCCGTAGCTCTGACCACGACAGATGGCTTCTTGTTGCCCAATGCCGAATTGCAGGCCCAAAACATGTATGAGCGCAAAGGATTTCCCGAGTCATATGACATGCGCGGGTTGTTAGATTTCTTGAATGCGGTTAAGGAGGGGGCGCCAGAAGTTCAGTCGCCCAAATACTCACATGATATTTCAGATGTCTTGATGGATGAGTTTGATACCTTCAAGCGTCCTAAGATATTTATCATCGAAGGCATCAACACGCTGCAGGCTTCAGAAACTTCGCCAGTGTACTTGGCAGATTTCTTTGACTTGTCAGTGTATGTCGATGCCCAGACGCACTTGATTGAAGAATGGTACATCCAGCGCTTCAATGCGTTGTTGGTCCAGACTAAAGCAGAAAATGATCCCAGCAACTTCTTTTGGCCATGGACGCAAGTACCGGTGGCAGAGGCAAATGCTGCGGCGATGAAAGTATGGCGTGACGTCAACTTAGTCAATCTAGAACAATACATTTTACCCACGCGTGAACGTGCCGAAATTGTCTTACACAAGACCAAAAATCACGAAATTAGCGAGATTTGGTTACGCAAATTCTAAAAACGTAACCTAACAATATAACGATAATGTAACATAAAGTTAGAAATCACTGTGAAAAGCACCGCACAGTGATTTTTTGTTTGTCTTAGTTTACAAGTTTGGAAGTTGTTAACCGGTAAATTAAATTTTTCTAAAGGTTATTATGACGGACTTAAGAGCCCGTTACACATGTTATGTGTCATCTTTGTAACGGATTACTTTGCTGGAAGGGCATTTTTGCAAATTAACGTTACTAAAACGTAATAGTGGGCTCTTGTGGCTTGGTACAATTAACTATGTTGATTTGGCAGACATGTCAAACGAGGGGTATGCCAGCAATCGGGCTGTGCACACAATAAGGTAGACTTCAGTAGGAGTATTAAATAGTTATGAATAGCAAAGTAAAAGAAACAGCATTGACAGTAGCCGGTTTGACCGCCGTTTTGGTTGGTGGACAACAAATCGTTAACGCCGCTACAACTTATACAGTACAATCAGGCGACACTTTGAGTGACATCGCCGTAAAGTTCAACACAACTGTTGAAGACTTGGTTAAGGCCAACAACTTGCAAAGCAATGGTTTGATCTTCACTGATCAAAAGTTGACCGTTTCAGATGACGAAAAAGCAGAAACACCTGCTGAAGTAGCATCACCTGAATCAGTTGCTGCCCAAGCTGCCTCAGAAGCTGCTAAGTCAGCTGCTGACTCAATTGCCGCTTCAGAATCAGCTGCTGCATCTGAATCTGCTTCAAAGGCTGCTTCAGAATCAGCTGCAGCCTCAGAAGCCGCAGCCTCAGAAGCTGCTGAAGTTGCTACTGCTGCACCTACTAGTGTTGAAGCTACAGTTAGTGGATCTGGTTCAGTTTATGACCAATTCATCGCTGCTGGTGGAACTGATGCATTGTGGCAATATATCGTAATGCCAGAATCAGGTGGTAACCCTAATGCGGTTTCACCAAATGGTTACCACGGTTTGGGTCAAACTATGAATCCATGGGGTTATGGTTCAGTCCAAAACCAAACGCAAGGTATGCTTGGTTATGCTACTTCACGTTACGGTTCAATTGACGCCGCTATCCAATTCCGTTTGTCACATGGTTGGTGGTAAAAAGTAGCGAATTCCGATTCGTGAATAAATAATTACATTTAATAACAGACAGTGTTGTCCGCACTGTCTGTTTTTTTGTTATGCTAGAGATAGAATATATAGAAACGGGGGCTTGTAGGATGGAACACATGCACGAAAAAAACGAAGGCAACCGCTATGTCTGGGCGACGTTGCTCAATATTATCATCACCTTGGCTGAAGTGATTGGGGGCTTGTTGTCAGGTTCTTTGGCTTTGCTGTCAGATGCTGTCCATAATTTTACGGATACTTTGTCGCTGATCATTGCCGGGGTGGCGCAAAAGATTTCCTGCAAGGAACAAAATGAACGCAATACATTTGGCTATCGGCGCGCACAAATCATTGCGGCCTTTGTGAATTCGATTTTCTTGGTCGTTGTGACGGTCATTTTGATTTTTGAATCACTCCAAGGCTTCATGGAGCCACATCCGATTAAGGGCGGGTTAATGTTGATTATTGCCTTTATCGGGTTGGTCGCCAATTTGGGTACTGCGCTGATTTTGCATAATCATAACGAAGAAAGTCTCAACCAACGGGCTGCATATCTACATATTATGGCAGACACTTTGTCATCAGTTGGGGTTTTGTTGGCAGGGGTGCTGATTTATTTCTTCCATATCAATTGGATTGATCCATTGGTGACTTTGTTTGTGGCGATTTATATGCTTAAAGAAACTTGGCCGGTGCTTAAGAAAACGACGCAGATTTTGATGCAGGCGAATATTGATGTGCCACTTGATGCGATTGTGGCGGCTGTTAAGCAATTCCCACATGTTAAGGGGTGTCATCATTTTCATACTTGGCAGATTGATGAGAACAATATTCTTTTGTCATTTCATGTTACTTTAGATGATATGCAGTTGTCGGATGCTGAGGAGCTTGTTAATACGATTCGGCGGCAGATTGCTGCTGAGTTTGGGGTGTCGCATGTTACTGTGCAGACTGAGGTTGATCATGTTGATCGGGGTTTGATTTCAGATTATGATTGGGATAATTAGGTTCAATGACCTTTGTACTTCTTTTTGAGGTACTTAGGTTTTTTTCTTTGCCCTTTTCAGGGCAAGGTGTTTGGAGGTGGTGGGGGCTTGGGCTCCGCATTGGTGCAATAGAGGTGGGCGACACGGTCCCACTAGTCTAAGGGATTCGGCTCCGTGCAAG
>JAITQG010000036.1 GCA_031289015.1 Lactobacillaceae bacterium | reverse complement strand
TTGTAGGGGGCGACACGAACCAATACTACCAGACTATTTCGGCCCAAAAGCGTGGGCCAAAAAATGGGTCTTAATTGTTTCGCTACCTCGCTTAACCCCCTACAACACCAGCAAAGCTCCGTCATGTCCCCCACCAACCCAAATCCCAACCTCCACTTCGTTCCGGTTCTTAAAACTTCAGTCAGCTACTTCTACCTCCCAGTAATCTAAATCTGAAGTTCTAGAAAAGTTAACAGACCAAAACTGAAGTTCTAGACCCAAAAGGAGCTAAAGCGACTGACGGGTGGGATTTTTTAATTCTGGGGGAAGGGGCGGAGCATTGGGGCTGTTGTAGGGGAAAGAGCGAGGTAGCGGCACCAACGCGGTCTTAGGGAGTTGGTTTTGCGCTTGCGCAAGGCCGAATCCCTTAGACTAGTGGGACCGTGTCGCCCCCTTCAACAGCCCCAATGCGGAGCCCCTTCCCTCAGAATTAAAAAATCCCGTGCCCCACCGGGGCACAGGAACCATCTTAATTAACCAACCGAGCAATATAAGTCTCAGAAACAAACCCCTTCAAAGCGTTTTGAATCCGCTTAGCCCGCGACTCTTTATTAGTAAGACCAAACACAGTAGGCCCCGTCCCAGACATCTGAGCATTATCCGCCCCAAACTGCACCATCTTATCCTTAATCTTCAAAACCTCAGGATACTTAGTAGCAGTAATCGGCTCCAAGACATTAAACATGTTAGAAATAATTTCTTCGTAACTGCCTTCATCAACCGCGTCCATCAAAGCTGGCATGTCACCATGTTGTAAGACGTCATAATCAATCACCCGTAAAACTTTAGGCGTTGACACACTCACAGCCGGTTTTGCGATCACAACCCAAAACGGTGGCAGTTTCTGCGTAATCGGTGTCACGATCTCCCCACGCCCAGTCACTCGCGCTGGCCGTGAATAAACACAAAACGGCACATCTGCATCAATCAACAAACCAATTTCAGCTAACTCAGCATCTGTCTTAGCCAAGGTCCAAATCTTATTTAGCGCCCGTAAAACAGCAGCCGCATCCGATGAGCCACCGCCCAGACCAGCCGCAATCGGGATGCGTTTGTCGATATGAATCTCAACCCCTTCACTAGCATTGGCCAGCTTACGCATCAATAAAGCTGCTTGGTAAGCCAGATTCTTTTCATTCAGTGGCAACAAGCCAGAGGTGGAGTCCACGATAATGTCTTGGTGTTGGGTCGTAGTTTTCACCGTCACCGTATCCGCTAGATCAATAGCGACCATCAGCATATCCCACTCTTGTTCGCCGTCCGCATGGGCAAACGGGGTATCTAAGCTGATGTTGAGCTTTGCATATGCACGTTCAAGCACTTCCATATCGTGACTCCTTTCCATTTAGTTCATGGCTTTATTATAGCAAGTTGCCACCGATTAATTAAGGTTTATTCTTTACTTCTTTTGCAGTTTTTCTTCAACCACCTTGGCTACTTCTTCAGTCGAAATGGGTTTGGTCCCTACATTCATCAAAATCGCCACTGCCACCCCGACAAATGTATCAATCACCCGATCAAAGGCGTAAACATAAGTTTCATTGACCGGCACCGTTAATGAAATCATCAAAAACGCCGCACTGGCTCCGATAATCCCGGTATTATTATGAATACCGTCATTCAAAACAATTAATAGCATTAACAAAATCGGAATCACAATGACCGTGACCCAAGGCGCATTATGAAATTCATCACGAATGATGATATAGACAATGGCAAACAAGCCACCTAATGTATTGGCGATGATTCGCGACTTACCAAAATGGATAGTCGTTTCAAAATCTGACCGGAGCGAAAAAATTGCTGCTAACGAGGCAATCATCGGGTTTCCACGGTGAAAAATTGTGAACCCTAAAATCACGATAAACACCGCCAAGCCAGTTTTAAACGTCCGCTTGCCAAATCTAAACTGTCCTAATGTCATAAATCCTCCTTTCTATAACAAAAGATGGAGCCAAAATGACGTCCATCAGTTGAATTTTAATTAAAGGCATTATTGCCATGTGCAAAATCGATATTTGAAAACTTATTGTATGATTTAACGAATAAAATCTTCGCGGTCCCACGTTCACCTTGTCGATTCTTCTCTAAGATAACTTCCATTTCACCAACGTCGGCTTCATCGTTATCGCGCGGATCTTGTTGACTACCATCGTTATTATTATCACGTTCATAATAATCATCTCGGTACAAGAACGCCACGATATCGGCGTCTTGTTCGATAGCTCCAGATTCACGAATGTCGGAAAGCTTGGGCCGCTTGTCTTCACGCCCTTCAACCCCACGGGAAAGTTGTGACAAAGCAATAATGGGCACATTCATTTCCATGGCCATTTTTTTGATTGCTCGTGAAATCCCTGTAATTTGTTGTTGGCGGTTTTCCCCAGCAGGTCCCGTGCCTTCAATCAATTGCAAATAATCGATGACAACTAAGCCTAATGGACCTTCTTGTTTAATCAAGCGGCGTAATTTTGAACGAATTTCAGTGACTTTAATCCCAGCGGTATCATCAATGAAAATTTTCGTATTTGCCAACGAAGCCATGGCGATGGTTAGATTACTCCACTCATCGTCTTCTAGTTGCCCCGTCCGCATATGCTTTGAATGAATATTACCTTCCGCTGCAATCATTCGGCTCACCAAATCAACAGCCGGCATTTCCAATGAAAATAGCGCAACTGGTAATTTAGGATCAGCCACGGCGACATTTTTGGCGACATTCAACACAAAGGCAGTTTTACCAAGCCCAGGTCGGGCAGCCAAAACAATCATCTGACCGCCACGGAACCCTGTTGTCATATTATCCAATGCTGGATAACCCGTGGCCAGCCCAACGACTGTGCCACCGGAACGGGCATTCATTTCAATTTGATCAAAGGTATCGGTCACCACATCGCGGATTTCACGGAAGTCTTTTTCCGCGTTACCCTGGTTGGTGGCATCCAAAGCCGTTGAAACCTTAGCAACCAAATCTTCAATCTTTTCGGTGTCGGTATAGGCTTCTTGCGTCCCTTCGACCAACACATCAATCACTTGGCGCCGAATCGACTTTTCACGGACAATCCGTGCATATTCAGGGGCGTTACCAGCAATGGGGACAGCTAATCCAAGCTCAGCCAGATAGGTTTCACCACCTGCGTTTTCCAATTGCGCCATGCTATTCAATTGTTCAACTAAGGTCAACGTATCGATTGGGCGAACTTGATCATCCAAGCCAATCATCGCCTTAAAAATCAACCGATGCCGGGTTTGGATGAAATCATCAGCGGTCAATAACCCGTTCACATCCGCCAAAGTATCAGTTGGCGACGTGCTAATCAAGATTGAGCCTAACACCGCTTGTTCGGCCAAAATATCTTGGGGAGCCGACATTATTTGATTATTTTGTTGTTCGTCTGCCATGCACTGACTCCTTTAACTGTATTCCTTGATGCATTAAAGCATACCGAATTATTATGACATTTGCTTTAGCAATAAATAACGCTTTAACTTTGACCGCAGTCATCGCTAAAGCATTGTTCATTTAGCCTATTGTTCAACGGTATGCACGCGAATATTTGCTTCAACTTCACGGTGTAATTTGACAGGCACATTTCTAAAGCCCAGGGCCCGAATTGGTTCTTTCATGTCCATCTTGCGCTTATCGAGTTTGATGCCAAATTGCTTTTCCATGGCTTCCACCACTTGCTTAGATGAAATTGCCCCAAACAAGCGGCCATCGGTTCCCGCCTTGGCCTTTAATTCAACGACCGTCTTTTCATCTTCAATTTGTGCCTTCAAGGCTTGTGCTGCGGCGACTTCTTCGGCAGCTTCACGTTGTGCGGCTTTCTTTTGGCCATTCATAGCTGACACATTCGCGTTTGTAGCGACTTCAGCTTTATGATTTTTAATCAAAAAGTTATTGGCATACCCGTCAGGAACATCCTTGACTTCGCCCTTCTTGCCACGGCCTTTAACGTCTTCTAAAAAGATAACTTTCATGATTAAATCCTCCCATGCTCGACAACGATTAATATTATTCGGTCGTTTCTTCGGCCTGTGCTGCATCTAATAATGCAATCAATTGTTGCCCAGCTTCTTTTGTTGTTATATCAGTTAATTGCGTGGCGGCATTACTCAAATGACCACCGCCACCCATTTGTTCCATAATTAATTGTACACTTTTTGCGCCAGTTGAGCGGGCTGAAATAGCCACGGTTTGTGCATCTCGGCGCGCCACCACGAATGAACGTTGAACGCCAATGACTTGCAACAGTGAATCAGCCACTTGAGCAGCCACTACGGCATCATATTCGATATCATCTTCACCAATCACAATGGCGATATCATCCGTCATAATTGAGCGTTCAATCAAATGTGCGCGATCACGATAATCGGCCAATGATTCTTTCATAAAGGCTTGAATCAATTGACCATCAGCCCCAACCGAACGCAAATAACTCGCCGCATCAAAGGTCCGCGTCCCTGACCGCAACGTAAACGACTTGGTATCCAATTGAATGCCGGCCAACAGCGTCGTGGCTTCAATCCGAGTCAAACCTTGTGAACGCCGTGGTTGATACTCAAAGAGTTCGGTCACTAATTCAGAGGTCGATGACGCGTATGATTCGATATACGTCAACAACGTCCGCTCTGGGAATTCTTCACCCCGGCGATGATGGTCAATAATGACTAATCGATCGCGCATCGCATCCAAGACTGGCAAGCTTTCAGTCAACGTTGGCTTTGAATGATCAACTAAGACCAACAAGCTGTTTTCAGTGACCTTCGCCAGGGCTTCATCTGGTAAAATCCAGGCTTCTTCAGCGCCCGTATCTTTGGCCAACTCTTCATGCAATAACAGCATATCAGCGTGCATCTTGGTGGTATCGCTATTCACAACGACCCACGCTGGTTTATTAACCATTTGAGCCAATCGCCTAACCCCAAGCCCAGCACCGATTGAATCCATATCAGCACGCGTATGCCCCATGACAAAGACTTGATCGGCTTGATTAATCAATTCAATCAACGCTTGGGAAATCACCCGGGCGCGGACACGTGTACGCTTCGCCATTGGATTCGTGTTGCCACCATAGAAGCGGGCGTCTTGATCAGGCGCCTTAACTACGACTTGATCGCCACCACGGCCCAACGCCAAATCAAGTTGCGTTTGGGCCGCCGTTGCCATGTCCATGATGTTATCTTCATGATAGGCAATCCCGATACTCAACGTGATTGGCGTATTTTGAATTGAAGTCGTTTCACGGATTGTATTCATGACATTGAATTTATCAGCTTCAGCTCGCTTGAGACCTTCACGATAACCAATCAACATATAGCGATCGGCCGTTAAGCGTCGAACATAAATGCCGCGTTCTTCCATCCAAGAACTAATTGTGCGCGTGACATACGAACGAATGTCGGCAATGTCAGCGTCATTCATGCGTTCAGTCACTTCGTCATAATTATCTAATGACACGACCCCAAAGAATAGCTTACCTTCTTCATAAGCTTGTTCAATGGCCATCGCATCACTGACATCCAACAAATAAACGGCGCGCAATTCAGGTTGGACTTTAACTTCAAAAATCCGACCTAACCATTCCAAATGGGATGGTTCAGTTTTATCAGGGTGCCAATTAATAATAATATTAGCTAATAAATCATCCGCGTCCGCCAACGTTTCCGTCACGACCCGTTCGTCACCCAAAAAGCTTTGCAAATAAGGATTTACCCAGTCAATTTCATAATTTTCGTTGAACAACAAGACCCCAATGGGCATGTGTGCAATGGCTTCTTGTTCACCACGATTAATGCGGTATGATAGCCCCGCGATGTAGTGCTCCGTGTCTTTACCAATTAATTGGAGCGTGTCAAAGACAAACACCAAGGCAAACAAAACCAACGCCACCCAAATTAAGGCCGCAATCCAACTTACCATCAACGAAAAGACCAAGCCCATGATTGACATCAATGTGACGAGGACAGCCATCCAGGCAAGCCGTTTATTCTGGAAAAAAGCAGGTAATGAACCCATTGACCGGAAGTGATTAAACATGGTACTTCTCCTTTGCATTATCTTTTAAATTATAGCATGAATCGCCCGCAAGACTAAACCTTACCCCTTTTACAGCCGTGTGCAACCTGAAACATTTTACAAGGCCTCTAAAATACGTTATGCTTTAGTTAACATAATATATAAATCGGTTGGGCAGTTGCTTCAAGAATGCATTAGGTGGGGACCTAATCTACTTGAATTGACTGTCCTTTTTTGGGGGTAAAACATGGAAATAATAGATATTATCATCGTCGTCATTATCGCCATTTTCGGTGGCTTGGTGGCCAAAAAAATCGGTTTCCCAGCCGTCGTGGGCCAATTAATTGCCGGCGTCATCCTTGGTCCAGTCATGCCCTTATATGTCGTGCATGGATCTGATTTAATGCACTTTTTTGCTGAAATTGGCGTGTATCTGTTGATGCTGATGGCTGGTTTAGAAACTGATATGCGTCTATTACAGCGCAACATTAAACCGGCTGCTTGGGTCGCTATCCTTGGTGTAATCCTGCCATTTGCCGTCTTTACTGGTGTTGGCTTGGTCATCACCGACCTAAACACCGCGCTCTTTTGGGGAATTGTGTTTGCGGCCACTTCCATTTCAATCACCATTGCCGTCTTGGGTGAATTCGGTGCGTTAGGCTCACGGGCTGGGAGCGTAGTTTTGGGAGCTGCTGTGCTCGATGACATCTTTGCCATGGCAATGGTGGCCATCTACGCTCTATTTGCATCAACAAGCGGGATGGGGGTGACGACGTTATTGCCACTCCTCTTCTTTGCGCTCGGGGTTATCTTAACGCGCTTTGAAAAACTCAATTTTCACAAACTTGAACAACTTGGTAACTGGACGGTCATTCCGTTGTTCTTTGGTTCATTAGGCCTCGAAGTCAGTTTGCATAACATTCAAAACACTTGGTTGTTAATCATCATCTTAAGTCTCTTCGCCCTATTAACCAAGTACCTAGGCGCTTTGGCCGGGGTGTGGTTGGGTGGCTTACCAAAAAGTGATTGGCAAGTTGTGAGTCTAGGTATGATTCCGCGGGGTGAAATGGCTTTGATTATCGCCCAAATCGGTTTGAGTGCTAGCATTATTAATCAAGCAACGTTTAGTGAAATGGCGATTGTGATTATTATTTCAACAATTATCCCACCAGTGTTATTACGCCGCGCGCTATTACACCGATAAAATGTTCGTCCACGAAAAAAAGAGGCCAAATGGCCTCTTTTTTGTCTTACAGCAACCCAGCTTCACGAGCTCGTTCTTGATACATTGGAATTTCTTCTTTTGAAGCCCAGATAAAGTGTCCAGCTACAATTTCAACCATGTCACGATCGACCCCGTTCATTTCTTCAGTCGGATCATAATCAACCGGTTGCCGTTGTGATTCAGTTTCTGGATCAGGCACTGGAATCGCTGACAACAATGAACGCGTGTAATCATGCAAAGGCTTATTGTAAACTTGTTCAGCAGGCCCAATTTCAAGCATCTTACCCCAGTGCATTACGCCGATGCGATCTGAAATATACTTCACCATCGAAAGATCGTGGGCAATAAAGAGGTAAGTCAAATTGCGGTCTTTTTGCAATTGCTTCATCAAGTTAACGACTTGGGCTTGAATTGAAACGTCCAAGGCTGAGATTGGTTCGTCAGCCACGATAAACTTAGGTTGCACGGCCAAGGCACGGGCAATCCCGATACGTTGCCGTTGTCCACCGGAAAATTCGTGTGGATAACGATTTATATGGTCTTTGTTTAACCCAACCAAATCCAACAAGTGCTCAACTCGTGCTGTGCGTTCCTCGTCAGTCTTGACCAAACCATTGACGTCAATCCCTTCAGCAATGATATCTTTAACCTTCATCCGCATGTTTAATGATGCTTGGGGGTCTTGGAAAATCATTTGAACCTTTTGGCGGAATTCAGCCAATTCGGCTTTCTTCTTCAACTTTGTCACGTCGACACCGTCAAATTCGATTTCACCACCAGCTGGTTCATACAACTTCATGATCGTCCGACCAATGGTTGTCTTACCAGAACCAGATTCACCAACTAAACCAAATGTTTCGCCTTCATAAATATCAAACGTCGCGTGTTGGACGGCCTTCGTTTCATTCTTGCGCCCTTTGTTAAAGACGATGTCTAGGTTCTTAATTTCAACTAATTTCTTTTTTTGATCAGCCATTAGTTGTCCTCCGTTCCAAGCGCCACAGTCGTATCGACAACCACCGCTTTTTTACGGTCGGCTTCCGGGTGCTTTTCTTGGTATTTAGCCCAGCGCTTGCGAACTTCCAATGGAGGTTCAACTTCAGGCGCCCGTTCATCCAAGAGCCATGTTGACGCAAAATGCGTGTCTGACAACTTGAAGAATGGTGGCTTTACTTTGTTGTCGACTTCCAATGCATACTTGTTACGCGCAGCAAAGGCATCCCCAACCGGTGGATCCAACAAATCAGGTGGTGTGCCAGGAATGGCTTCCAAGTCACCCTTTTCCGTTTCCGTCGTCGGCATTGAATTCAACAAGCCCCAAGTATATGGGTGTTGTGGGAAGTTAAAGACTTCATCGGTCGTCCCCACTTCAATGATTTGACCGGCATACATAACAGCAACCCGATCAGCCATCCCAGCCACAACGCCCAAATCATGGGTGATGAAGATGATTGATGTATTGATTTCAGCTTGGAGCTTTTTCATCAAGTGCAAAATTTGTGCTTGAATCGTCACGTCCAAGGCAGTAGTTGGTTCATCCGCGATTAAGACGGTTGGATTTGTAATCAACGCAATCGCAATCACGATTCGTTGACGCATTCCACCAGAAAATTGGTGTGGATAATCCTTGATATGCGCTTCCGCATTCGGAATTCCAACCAACTTCATCATATCAAGCGCTTTAGCCCAAGCATCTTTTTTAGACATCCCATTGTGGACGATTAATGGTTCGGCAATTTGTTGCCCAATCTTCATCGTTGGGTCCAATGACGTCATTGGATCTTGGAAAATCATCGCAATGTCATCACCACGGATGTCACGCCAATCATTTTCGCTCAAACCAATAAGATTTTTGTCTTCAAACTTAACGGCGCCACTTTCGATAACCGCATTATTAGCTAATAAGCCCATAATTGCCTTAGTCGTAACTGACTTACCAGATCCAGATTCACCAACGATGGCGAGTGTTTCACCCTTGTACAAATCAAAAGAAATGTCGCGGATGGCTTGAACAGTCCCACCATAGGTATTGAAATTAATTTTAAGGTCTTTAACCTCAAGAACTTTTTCTGCCATGTTCTCTACCTAACACTCCTTTCTTAGTCCTTTGTACGTGGATCAAATGCGTCTCGTAAGCCATCCCCCAACAAGTTAAAGGCAATCATGATGATTGACAAAATAATTGCTGGCACAATCAATTGATATGGATAGAACTGGAACGCTTTTTGCCCATCATTCATCAATGTACCCAATGAAGCCATTGGAACTGGGATTCCCAATCCAATAAATGACAACAGGGCCTCAAAGAAGATGGCTGATGGAATCGTAAACATCAAATTAACAATAATTGTTGAACTCAAGTTTGGAACCAAGTGCTTCAAAGCAATCCGAATTGGTGAAGCCCCTAATGTCCGAGCCGCCAAAATGTAATCTTGCTCTTTGACTGTCAAAACTTGGGCACGAATCAAACGCGCCATCGTGGTCCATGAAGTCATGGCGATTCCCAAGGCAATTGAGAACATGCCAGGTTTCATAACCAAGATCAACAAGACGAACACAACCAAGTTCGGAATTGATGAGATAACTTCGATGATTCGTTGCATCAACGTATCAGTCTTGCCACCACGCCAACCAGAAATCAAACCGTAAGTCACCCCGATGAAAATATCCATCATCGCGGCAATCAAAGCAACTTGCAAAGAAATTCGTGTTCCATACAAAGTTCGCTTGAAAATATCACGGCCGAATTGGTCAGTTCCAAAGTAGAAGGCTTTTTTAATGCCCGCTTCTTTATATAAATTAGTTTCAATGCCATCTTCTTTTTGAATTCCATTTAAGCCTGGAATAAATGACAAGGCTGGAATCTTAGGTGGCAAATTTTGCGCCGCCACGTCTTGGTGTGAAACGGCTGCCGTGTTGGCAAAGGGCATTGACCCAAAGGCAGCAACCACAATAAAGGCAATGGCCCACAATGAAATGAAGGCCCCCTTATTGCGCTTTAAACGTCGCCATGCATCTTGGGCGAAACTTAATGATGGCTTTGAGATTTTTTCAGCTTCAACATGACGATCAGCGGTAATGTACGCGAAGTCTGCCGCTGTTAATTGTACTTTATCCATTAAAAGGGCTCCTTCCTTATGACAAACGGATACGTGGATCAATCAATCCATACAAGATATCCGTAATCAACAACACAACCATCAACATCATGGCATAGACAATAGTAGTTCCCATGATAATCTGGTAATCATTCGTCAAAATTGATGAGACGAACTGTTGCCCAATTCCAGGGATTGAGAAAATTTGTTCGATAACGATTGAACCTGTCATCAAATTAACGGCCATTGGTCCAATCAAAGTTACCAACGGAATCAATGAATTACGCAAGGCGTGTTTGAAAATGATTTGATTCTTTGACAAACCTTTCGCCCGGGCCAATTCAATGAAATCAGACCCCAATACATCCACCATTTCAGTTCGAATAAACCGAGCTGAAACCGCTAATGGGCTCATTCCCAAGGCGATGGTTGGCAGGATTGTTGAAGCAAAGCCCTTCCAACCAGCGATTGGCAACCAACCTAATTTCAAACCAACGTAGTATTGCAACAAGGCTGCAAACACGAATGAGGGGATTGAAATTCCCAACACAGCCAAGATTGACAAGGCTGTGTCGGTCTTAGTGTTCCGACGAACAGCAGCGGCTGAACCCAACCCGATTCCAGCAATAATTCCAAAAATCAATGCTTGAACACCCAATTGTGCTGAAGCGCCCATTCGTTGAGAAATCAATGTTGAAACTTGTTGATTAGCATATTGGAATGAAACTCCAAAGTTAAAATGGAAGGCATTCCAAAGATAGCTGAGATATTGCACCAACATTGGCCGATCCAAGCCGTATTGCGCCTCGATTAACTTTCGTTGTGCAGTAGACAGACGTTCCGCATTGGACAATGGTGATCCAGGCATCAACTTCATCAAGAAGAAGGTTGCCGTGATGATGATGACCAATGTAACCACGATGATGGCCAAACGCTTTAAAATATATTTGATCATATTTTAATGATCCTTTCCCATTAATTTCTCACTATCAAATTTTGATTAGCATAATTATATGTACCAAGGCCGTCGTCAAACGCCTTGGCCGGTACTTACAATTAGAATGTTTATAATTTTAGCACAATTACCCTTGAATAACTACATTTTTAGTTAAGTATGTTAGAAATATTCACATTAAATTCAGCAAATGAAAAGACGGCAATACCGTTTAAATATTACCGTCTAAATTAGCGTCAGCTGTGCATTTTTTCAATACACAATTTTCATTACTTCTTGTAGGCGTACTTCCAGTCAAATGGTGAACCAACTGTTGCTGAAATCACACCCTTAACCGCTGGATTTGTAAATGTTGGAGTTGACTTGTAATACAAAGGTGCCACGCCAACTTCCTTTTCAAGTGCTTGTTCAGCAATCTTGTAGTCAGCATAACGCGCATCGGCATCAGCTGCGTCAGTCGTCAAAGCCTTCTTCATGGCTGCATCATAATCGGCATTTGACCAACCACCATTGTTAAATGTTGAGTCTGACGTCATCAAATCCAAGAAGGTTGATGGATCAGCATAATCAGCGCCCCATGCATAGATAACCACATCAAACTTCTTTGATTCAGCCAATGACAAACGTTGCTTAAATGGTACGGTCTTGATGGTAACCTTCAAGCCCTTCAAGTTCTTTTGAAGTTGGGCTTGCAAGAATTGCGCTGACTTCTTGGCAGCATCAGTGTCATCCGTCAACAATTCGATGTTCTTGACACCCTTGGCATCTGCTGCACTGAGTTGCTTCAAGCCAGCCTTCCAGTCGGCCTTGGCCTTCTTCACGTTGTAAGCAATCGCACCCTTAACCTTAACTGATGTCGCAAAGTCCTTACCTGTGTTTGGATCAGTTGCTAAATTAGTTGGTGTGAATGTATAGGCTGGGGTTGCCGTTCCAGTCAAGATATTGTTAGCAAATGTCTTACGATCAATTGCATATGAGAAGGCTTGGCGAATCTTGACATTAGCAAAACCAGGCTTCTTTTCTTGATTGAATTGAAGATAGAACGTTGAAGATTGCGCATAAACCTTATATGCCTTGTTGTTCTTTGACTTCTTAACTTGGTCAGCTGACAAAGTCGTGTAGTCAACCTTCTTACCCTTGTACAAGTTGTAGCCAGTGTTTTGGTCCTTAATCGTTTGAATCGTGATCTTCTTTGATTTCACGGCCTTAGCATCCCAATACTTAGGATTCTTAACCAATGAGTACTTGTTGTTTGAACCATTCCAACCCTTCAAGATGAACGGTCCGTTAGACAAGCTGTACTTAGCCGCCGTGCCCAAATTCTTGCCAGCCTTATCATTAAAGGCTTTTGATTGTGGGTAGAATGTCGCCATTGTCAACACGGCTTCCAATTGCGGCATAGCGTGTTCCAAGGTTACTTCAAGCGTCGTATCATTTAAGGCTTTTACACCCAAAGATGATAGATCCTTGTCTTTACCTTCTTGGATTGCATCAGCATTTTTAATCCCTGAGAACAAGTATGCATATTGCGCACCGGTCTTAGGGTCATTTGAGCGTTGCCAACCATAGACGAAATCTTGGGCCGTCAATGCCGTTCCGTCCGCCCACTTCAAGCCACTGCGCAAAGTGAACGTGTAAGTCAAACCATCAGCTGACTTCTTAACTGACTTAGCCAAGGCCAACTTTGGCTTACCGGCCTTATCATTGCGATACAAACCTTCACCAGCCGCTTGCAAGGCATCAAATGATACCACGTCAGTTGCCAACGAAGGATCCATTGTGCCCAAATCAGCGGTTTCAGTCCAACGAATTGTCTTATAACCGGCTGCTGATGCTGTAACGCCAGCAAAGCTCGTCCCAGTAATCAATACTGCTGAGAACAACGCTGATGTCTTAATCCATTTCTTCATAAACAATCTACCTCTTTCGTGTGAGAACAATGCCCGTATATAGTCTTTAATCAACGCAAAACTATATATTTGTAAGTTGTGGTTATAATGTTAAGCATTTCAATTTATAATGTCAACACTTTTCCTTAACTATTCTAACCATTTTCTCATTACACACAAAAAAGAACCCAAAATTGCTTTTGAATTCTTCATGTTTATAAATTTTTATCGCTTATTTAGTAGCCAATTGGTTTGATGATCCACCAAGCGTATCCCACAAATTATTTGCGTCATATGCAGAAGTATAACCAACCAAACGCTTGTTAACTGGCGTGTAAGTGATTGCTGTTGAATCAGGAATTACATAAGCTTGATCTTGCATCAACTTTTGGTAAGTAGCAAAGGCCTTCTTACGATATGCAGGATCCAATGACTTTTCTGAATCGATGTTGTCCAAAGCCTTCGTCAAAGCGTCTGAAGTGAAGTGACCATAGTTAAATGGTGCTTCCTTTGAGAACAAATCTTGTTGTGAAGGTTCTGATGACAAGCCCCAGGCGGCATCAGTGATGTCCCACTTGTTGTCGTTTGCTTGGACCAATTCTGCCCAAGTGTTAAAGTCTTGCAAACGACCGTTATACAAGCTGACCTTGATACCAATCTTCTTCCATTGTTGGATATTGTTTTGGGCAACCGCTTCTGAAGTAGCATTTCCTGAACGGGCCAAGTAAGTCAAAGCCAATTCCTTGCCATCCTTTTCACGAATACCAGTCTTCTTGTTCAACTTCCAACCAGCTTCATCCAATAACTTGTTAGCCTTCTTAGTATCTTCTGGGAAGCCCTTTAATGAACTGTCATAGGCATCCTTAAAGATAGGTGGCACCAATGTCTTGGCACGCGTCTTCAAACCGTTGTTAAACTTCTTGTTAACTTGTTCAATGTTCAAAGCATACGCCATAGCTTGACGAACCTTAACATCAGACACTGCTGACTTACGATCCATCACGTTTTCACCCTTAGCTTCGTCGTAGTGACCAAGGTTGAAATACTTCAATGAGATATACAAATCTGTTTGACCAGTCGTTGTGTAACCAGAAATCTTCTTGATTTGTGGGTACAAATTAGCGATGTTGTCAGTTGTAAAGTCATACTTATGTGCCTTCAAAGCAGCGACAATCTTTGATGTTGAAACAATTTCATACGTGATCGTATCAAACTTAGGCTTGTCACCATAATAGTACTTGTTTGGTGTGTACAAGATTGATTGACCAGCAACAATCTTCTTAGGTGCCCATGCGCCCCAAACCAATGGCTTAGTTGTGTTGGCCTTTGAAGATACCAAATCCTTAGGCTTGATGTCCTTCAAGTAGTGATATGGAGAAACAGATTCAAGGTAATAACCATTACCTGAATTAGTCATTCCAGGGGTCATCTTCTTGAATTGAATCTTAACCGTCTTGCCATCAGCACCATCTGGGTAAGTGATTCCTGAAATCTTATCAGCCTTACCAGAGTGGAAAGCTGACAAACCTTCAATGTTAGCCAATGAAGTTGACCAACGATCTGAACCGTATGCAGGCTTAGCGATCAATTCATACGTAAATTCGTAATCCTTGGCTGTAACTTGCTTGCCGTCTGACCACTTCAAATTTTTGTTCAAAGTGATTGTGGCTGTCTTAGCCTTGTCATCCAACTTGACGTTAGCAGGCGCATCTTTAGAGTCAATAATCTTAAAACTCTTATCGTTATAGAAGATACCTGAACCAGTTGGGGCGAACATGTTTGAAGTAACCATGTCGTCTTGCAATGGTGACAAGTATGACCCCTGGAATGGCGTATCTGACACTTCGGCAACCTTCAAGTCACCACCAGAAATCGCCTTCTTATCGTTGTTATAGGCAACGTTCAAGTTACCAACCTTGGCTGTATCCTTTGCATCTTGCTTATTACCAAATGCGAAGAATGCGGCCACTGCGATGATTGCCAAAACAACCACTGCAATCAAACCTTTAACTGCTTTACTCATATGCTCTCGTTTCCTTTTTCCTTATAGAATAATAAAAGTTTAAGTCCGTTAACTAAGAATGTCAACACTTTGTTCTAATTTTTTTCTAATTCAATGTACCTAAACACCGTAGACACTGACTTTAACCAAGTGCTTGGCGTTGATCAGCCACGCGTCTTAGGGCTTGCCCAATAATCATAATCATGATGGTGTAAACCAAAATAATCACCGCGGCTGGCACCCAAACCCACGGCTTATCCGTCATGGTTTCAGGATCAGTGGCCGCATTCAGCAACGTTCCAAGTGATGGCGTACCGGCTGGTAATCCAAAGCCCAAGAATGATAAGGCCGTTTCCAGACCGATATTTCCAGCAAACATCAAAGTTGATTCAGCAATAATCAAAGATGACAAATTCGGCAAAATTTCGCGGAAAATGATTTTAAAATCGCCAGTCCCAGATGTTTTTGAGGCTTTGACATAGTCTCGATTGGCTTCAACCAATGTACGAGCCCGAATCAATCGGACGGTATTAAACCAGCCCAATAAGGTCATAATCAAAATCAATGACCACATGTCATAACTTGGAATCAACGTGACCAACACGATGATAATCATCATAATTGGCAAAATCGTCATAAAGTCGATAAAGCGCATGAAGATAACGTCAAACTTACCACCAAAGTAACCCGTAATTAGCCCCCCAGCCGCTCCCAGCAAGAGGATGAAAATGGTCACAAAGAAGGCAATCGTCAACGAATTGCGAGCAGCAACCGTCGCCAACTTCAAAATATCATGGCCTCCATTGTCCGTGCCCAAAATATGGCCATCTTGGAATGGAGCTAGATATTGATCCATAATCCGCACGTCAACAAAGTCAACACGCTTAATAAAGAGCGCAGCCACGAAAATGATGGCGGTAATGAAGACCAGCAAGATTAAGGCGAATTGAGCACCTTGATCTTTAGTGAATTCACGCAACAACGCTTTTTTCAAAGAAGGTTGAATCGTTTCATCTTCGACAATATTTTCTGGCACAACAGTTGTTTGTTCAGGAATCTCTGCATCAGCAATGACTGCTGCATCTTGTTTAGTATTTAATGTCATGTTCAACCTCCTTTATGAAATTCGAATTCGTGGATCCACGATAGACATGATGATATCTGACAACAAACCACCAAGCACAGCCAACACCCCATTAAACAAGACAAGGGTCGTCACCACTGGATAGTCACGCGTCAAAACTGAATTGATAAACAATTGCCCAACCCCTGGGAAACTAAAGATTGTTTCGGCAATAATCATCCCACCAAAGATTCCAGTAATTGAGTATCCCATCGTCGAAGCAATGGGCAAGAAGGCATTTCGCAAAATATGCTTTGACATAATTTTGTTTTCTGGCACCCCTTTGGCACGAGCAAGCTTAGCATAATCTTGCTTAGCTTCATCCAAGATCCCTGAGCGTAAATACGTAAAGGTCCCCGTTGTACCAATCAAAGCCACGGTCAAAGCTGGCAAAATCATGTGATACAAACGGCTCCCTAACACGCCAAAGAATCCTTCTGCAGAAGCTGAGATGGTCCCTGAAGTTGGGAAAAGCCCCAACATATACCCAAAGACGAAAATCCCAAACAAATAAAATAGATATGATGGCATTGAATAAATAAATGAGTTATACAAAACCAAGAATCGATCAGTGCGCGAGTTTTCTTTCCGTGCGGCAACCAAGGCCATCGTAATTGAAATCAAATACGTTAAAACCAACGCAAGCAATGACAACCAAACGGTATTCCCCAAACGGCTACTAATAATTTCAGCAACCGGCGCTTTTTGTTGGAACGATTGACCGAAATCACCATGGAAGGCATTGTTCATCCACCGCACATATTGTTGCCACCAAGGTTGGTCTAAGCCAGCTGCATGCTTTAAGGCATCAATGGTCGCTTTGTCCGTGTGGGCTCCGATCCGTCCACTAAATGGATCACCAGGCATCATCTTAGCCAGTAAGAAGACCAAAATTGAGACCAGCAACAATTGCGGAATCATGATCAACAAACGACGTAATATTGTTTTCCACATGTTAGTTAGCCCCCTCTGTCAAATTTTCGGGCTTCAAGGCCACTTTATGCGTCTCACTGATATCGACCAGCGGATAAGCCCGGCCGTCAACATCGTAAAATTCGCTTTTATCGTTTTCAAATTTACGATCGATCTCACGGCGTTGTTCCCGGTTAGCTTCACGGTTCTCGATATCAATTTCAGGAATAGCCGCCAACAACCGCTTAGTGTAAATGTGTTGGGGATTCTCAAAAATATCTTCACGTGAGCCTACTTCAACAAAGCGCCCGTTGTGAATAATGGCGATGTTTTCCGTCATGTGGCGCACAACCCCAAGGTCATGGGAAATGAACAAGAAAGCAATCCCGTATTCACGTTGGATCTTTTTCATAAAGTTCAACACTTGGGCTTGCACAGACAAATCCAAGGCTGACACCGGTTCGTCGGCCACAATCAACTTAGGATTGGTAGCCACGGCTCGTGCAATCACGATTCGTTGCCGTTGACCACCCGAGAACTGGAACGGATATTGATACATCGTTTGTTCAGGCAACCCAACAATCGCTAACAATTCCTTGATACGCTCCGTCAATTTATCGTCTTTTAATTCCGTAAAGTTACGAAGTGGTTCAGCGATGATGTCATAGATGGTCTTACGCGGATTCAAACTCGACATTGAATCTTGGAAAATCATTTGGACATCTTTGTTGTAATTCATATTTTTACGCACGCGCGCACTCGTCACCGAGATGTCATTGTACGCGATATCGCCAGCTGTGATTGGCTCCAAGCCAACAATTGCTTTCCCAATCGTTGACTTACCAGACCCAGATTCACCAATCAAACCATACGTCTTACCGGCCTCGATTTCAAAAGAAACGCCATCAACCGCGTACACATAGTCAGTAATGCGATTAAAGAACCCACTTCGCAGCGGATAATGAATTTGTAAATTATCAATTTTAACTAATTCGGCCATTACAATTCCGCCCCTTCCATTTCATCTTCAAACACAAATGTCTTCCAAGAATTACCGCGCACCCAATGCGTTGGCTTAACTTCAGTCAACTGTGGGTTTAATTCATTACGAACTTCTGCAGGTAGCCAAGGTGTGCGTTCCAAGAACATATCCCGATTGTGATCCATCTTCTTCAATGATGGCACTTGCCCTTGAATCACATACAAATCATCATTTTGTTGATCCAAAGTTGGCATTGAACGTAGCAATGAACGCGTATACGGATGCTTAGGGTCATTAAATAATTCAGCAACGGGGGCTTGTTCAATGATTTCCCCAGCATACATAACTCCGACCGTATCAGCAATTTCAGCCACGACACCTAAATCATGGGTAATCAACAAAATCCCGGCATTATTTTCAGCTTGGATACTCTTCAACAAATCCAAAATTTGCGCTTGAATGGTAACGTCCAAGGCAGTAGTTGGTTCGTCGGCGATAATTAATTTTGGTTTGTTCGCCACGGCAATGGCAATGACGACACGTTGGCGCATTCCACCAGATAATTGATGTGGAAATTGTTTAGCTACCATTTCAGGCTTAGCGATGCCCACCTGGTTCAACAATTCCAACACCCGTTCATCATATTGGGCTTCGGCATAAACTTTATGCATGGCCAAAGCTTCTTTAATTTGGTCCCCGATTTTCATCAAAGGATTCAAAGCTGACAATGGATCTTGGAAAATCATGCTCAGTTGGTTGCCACGAATATCTGCCCACTCAGGCGTTGTCAAATCAAGTAGTTCACGCCCTTCCAACTTAATGCTGCCCGTAACTTGGGTATATGAAGGATCGTGCAAGCCAATGATTGAAGTGGCAAACGTACTCTTACCTGAGCCAGATTCACCCACTAAGGCATACACCTCACCAGCGTGCACATTTAAATTTATGTCTTCAACGGCGGTGATAAATTCACCCCTAATTTTGAAGGCGACACTGACATGTTCCGCCGTCACCAATTCTTCTGTATATTCCGCCATAGGTTTACTCCATTTCAGTGCGTTTAATAATAGATTAAATTATATCGAATTTCACATAGAAAACAACCCATTTTCACATACTGTTCTAATTTGTTTAAATTTAAGCCTTTTACTATATGTCAGTAGTTCTAATTTAGATTATTATATGATTTCATATTCGTTGCAGTTTCGCCACAAATTTGGAGTTTTATCATACTTGTTGCGTTATTTTTAGTTGGTGACGCAACATTTTGTTCCGGGTTTTGCTCCTAGGTTTGTGTGCCTTGCATTCACAATGGTTTTTGGTTGGTCGGGGAAACGGCTCCGCTTTGCTGGCATAGAAGTGGGCGACACGAATCAATACGACCAGAATTTTTCGGCCCAAGAGCGTGGGCCAAAAAATGGGTCTTAATTGTTTCGCTACCTCGCTTGACCCACTACTATGCCAGCAAAGCTCCGCCATTTCCCCGACCAACCAAAAACCATACCTCCACTTCGTTCCGGTCCCGTTAACTTCAACTCTCCAACTCGCTCCATGTTTGCACTAACACACACAAAAAATTGATATAAATAATAAATGACATAAATGTAACTCAACCAAAAAACAGAAGCAGTGAAGGTGAAGTTTTAGAGCTGGAAGGAGCTAGAGCGACTGGAAGCTGGTGTTTAGGCTTGGTGGTGGTCAGGGCGGAGCTTGGCTGCTGTTGTAGTGGAAAAAGCGAGGTAGGAGCACCAACGCGGTCTTAGGGAGTTGGTTTCGT
>JAITQG010000024.1 GCA_031289015.1 Lactobacillaceae bacterium | reverse complement strand
CTCGGAGCGATCAATTTGTGGGAAAAGCAAGGGTGGCCGAATATGGGGAACCGGCGCCCGATATTCAGACCCACAACGGGCATGGCGCAGGGCCGCTTGCGGACCTTTCCCCATATTTGCGCCACCCGTTTCCCACAAATTTATCTTTGTCGGAGAGCCCCAGCCGGCCCAAATTTTACAACAATGTTGACGACATCGTCGGCAACCGGCAGAACACCACAAACAAACGATAACCCTAACAAAACCAACGGAGCGAAATCAAAATGGCGGATCTTTTGGAAATTTCATTACAATTGAATACCCAACGCCAAGTCATTCACGTTGATATGGACGCTTTTTATGCGCAAGTTGAAATGCGCGATCACCCCGAATACCACGACAAACAACTCATCCTAGCCAGCGACCCCAGAAAAAATGGTGGTCGTGGTGTAGTCGCCACCGCCAATTACGCCGCCCGCAAAATGGGCGTGCATTCGGCCATGAGTGCGATGGAAGCCCTAAAATTAGCCCCCGATGCCTTGTTTATCAAACCTGATTTCAAAGTTTACGGTGAAGTATCTGCCCAAGTCCACGAAATCTTTCACCGCTATACCGACATGGTCGAACCGATTGCCTCTGATGAAGCTTTCTTGGACGTCACCGTCAATAAACTCGGTTTCACTTCAGCCGTTGCCTTGGCGCACCATATGCAACAAACGATTTTTGATGAACTGCATTTGACGTCTTCGGTTGGAGTTTCATTTAATAAGTTTTTGGCTAAATTGGCCTCTGAACACAATAAACCAGCTGGCTTTACGTTTGTCGGACCAGGTGAAATTCGGGAATTCTTGGATCCACTCCCAATTGGTGATATTCGTGGGGTGGGGAAACAAACTGAACCCCGGATGCATGAGCTGGGCATTGATTTTGGCAAAGATTTATATGATGCCGATCAAAGTACTTTGTTGCAGCATTTTGGTAAGATGGGCTATGAATTCTATCGCCGGATTCGCGGGGTGGACGATCGGGAAGTTGAAGGGCAGCGTGAGCGTAAATCAATTGGCAATGAGCGCACTTATGGGCCATTTTTGACTAGTGAAGATATGGTTTTGGATAATTTGTACAAGTTGGCGGAGTTGTTGGAGGCTTCCTTGAAACGCAAGCAGATGCACGGCAAAACAATTGTCATTAAAACGCGCAATGCTGACTTTGTGACTGAGACGCGGCGGCGGACGGAAGTGGATTTTATTGAAAACGATGCGCGGCGATTTTATGATTTGGCGCAGGAATTATTTGAAGAACTTGGTGGCTTTGAGCAACCGATTCGGTTATTGGGCTTAACGATGACGGGATTGGCACCGGTTACATTTGAAAACTTGCCATTAAATTTATATCAATGATGGCCACTAAATCACTTTGCTAGCAAGGCTGACGGGCGATTTGTGCTATACTTGTTTTACTAACATTTAAGAATAGAGAGAAATTATGACAGCGCAGACAGCAATTTTAGCGCAAATTAAAACCGCCAAGACGATCATTATTCATCGGCATCAACGGCCTGATCCCGATGCGTTTGGGTCACAATTTGGCTTGGCAGAATTGATTAAAACTTCCTTCCCTGACAAAGAGGTCCATGTGGTCGGTAAATCATATCCAAGTGGCGAATGGATGGGTGTGATGGAAGAGCTTCCTGATGAGCTCTATGAAAATGCGTTGGTGATTGTCGTTGACACGGCGAATTCACCGCGCATTGATGATCAACGCTATGATTTGGCAAAGACGATCATCAAAATTGATCACCATCCCAATGAAGAACCGTATGGCGATTTCAACTGGGTTGTTGAAGGGGCGTCTTCAACTTCCGCTTTGATTTTTGACTTGTACAAGAGTTCTGAAGGCGAATTGAAGTTATCAGATGCCGGGGCTTCTTATTTGTACGCCGGCATTGTGGGCGATACTGGGCGTTTTTTGTATGCCACTGAAGCCAAGACGATGGCCGTGGTTTCTGGCTTGATGGAATTTGATTTTGATTGGTTCAAGATTAATCAAGCCATGGACACGATTACACCGGAAGCTGCGCGGATGTCTGGGTATATTTACAACAATATGACCATCACGGATGCCGGCTTGAACTACATTATTTTGACCCAAGAAATTCTTGATCAATTTGATTTGGGCGACTTTGGCACGGCGTTTGTGGTGCCTTTGTTGGGCAAGATTAATACGGTCAAAGTTTGGGCGGTTTTCCAAGAAGACGATGATGGCACTTATCGTGTGCGGTTGCGCTCACGTAGTACGGTGATTAATAAAATTGCGGCCAATCATGGTGGCGGGGGGCATCCATTTGCTTCTGGGGCCAAGGCTGAAAATATGGCTGAGATTCAAGCGATTATCGAAGAGACGAATAAGGCTTTAACAGGGGCGATTTAAGGTTAACTTGGCGCCCCACTGAATATGCGTGATTGTCGTGAAGATAAGACGCTGAGGAGAAAAATATTGGCAAAATTTACAGATTATAATTTAAAACCTGAGATTTATAAGGCATTGGCAGAAATCCGCTTTGAAACACCGACTAAGGTGCAAGAACGCTTGATGCCGGTTGTTTTGCAAGGGCGATCAGTTGTCGGTATGTCGCAAACTGGTTCTGGGAAAACGCACACTTTTTTGATTCCAATTTTTGAAAAGTTGGATGTTAATGCTGGTAAAGTGCAAGCCATTATCACGACACCATCCCGTGAATTGGCCGCGCAAATTAATGCTGCGGCTAAGCAAATTGCAAATGCCTTCCCTGAAGACAAGCAACCAAAAATTGGTTACTATGTCGGTGGGACTGACAAAGCACGCCAAGCTGCCCAATTGCAAAAAGACAACAACCAACCCCAAATTGTTATTGGGACACCTGGGCGAATTAAGGATTTGATGCAATCTGGCGCCTTAGAAATTCATACGGCCACGCAAATGGTCGTCGATGAAGCCGATATGACGCTTGATGGCGGTTTTTTGCCTGACGTTGATGCTGTCGCTGGGGCGTTGCCTGAAGATTTGCAAATGATGGTCTTTTCAGCCACGATTCCCCAAAAGCTCCAACCATTCTTGAAGAAGTATATGGATAATCCTGTCGTTGAAGAGATTCCGTCTGAAACGATTATTTCTGATACCATCACGAATTTGTTGGTGGGTACAAAGGGTAAGTCTAAAGACGAAGTGGTCTACAATTTGTTGACGATGGGCACACCGTACATGGCGTTAGTGTTTGCTAATACTAAGATTCGGGCCAAGGCTTTGGCGAAGTATTTGCGTTCACGCGGGCTGAAAGTTGCTGAAATTCATGGGGATATTCAACCGCGTGAACGAAAGCGGACGATGGCAGCGGTGCAACATTTGGATTATCAATACATCGTGGCGACTGATTTGGCCGCCCGTGGGATTGATATTCCTGGAATTGATTTGATTATCAATGACGGGATTCCAACTGAACTTGAATTCTTCATTCACCGGGTTGGTCGGACTGGCCGGAATGGTCATCCAGGTACGGCGATTACGATTTATAATCCTGATGAAGAAGAATATGTTGCTGAAGTTGAAAAGCTGGGCATTAAGTTTGAGCCTAAGAACTATTCAAATGGTGAGTTAAAAGACGGGATTGATCGCCGGCGTCGTCAACAACGGTCGAAGTCAACGGTGAAGCTCGATCCAACCATGATTGGGATGGTTAAAAAGAAGAAGAAGAACGTTAAGCCGGCTTACAAGCGTAAGATCAAGGCCGCGATTGCTAAGGACGCAAAGTTCAAAAAGCGCGTGGCGGATCGTGAAAACTTGCGGGCTGAGCGTAAGGCGAAGAAAAAGGCGAGTGATCGTTAAGCATTGCAAAAAGCTGACTAATTTGGTCGGCTTTTTTTGATATATTAATAATTTGTAACACCCTTGAAAAACCACCACACCAGTGCCTGTGGTATACTTGTTGCAAGGACATATTCAGAAAATTTTGGACAAACAGAGACATTGTGGCGGTGTGAACAATGCAAAAAAGTCTGGATGCTACCTTGTGAGAATTACTGTTTGTGAAAACAAGCCGTTTGCCAGCGATATCGGCCTATTAAGAGGTAATGAGGCAATTCATTGCAAGTAAAGTGGTACCGCGTGTTGGCGTCTTTACTAGCAAGGGTTGCTTTTTGTATTTTTATCAAAAAAAGAGGTATGTAAACATGAAGGAACTAACTTCAGCTGAGATTCGCGATATGTTTTTGCGGTTCTTTGAATCTAAAGGTCACAAAATCGAACCATCCCAATCATTGGTCCCCCAAGATGATCCAAGTTTGTTGTGGATTAATTCTGGGGTTGCCACGCTCAAGAAGTATTTTGATGGGAGCGTGATTCCAGATAATCATCGCTTGACGAACGCGCAAAAGTCATTGCGGACCAACGATATTGAAAACGTCGGCCATACGGCGCGCCACCACACATTGTTTGAAATGTTGGGGAATTTTTCAATTGGCGATTATTTCAAGGTTGAAGTCATTCCTTGGGCGTGGGAATTGTTGACGAGTCCAGAATGGTATGGCTTGGATCCTGAAAAGTTGTATGTGACGGTGTATCCAAACGACACTGAAGCCAAGCAAATTTGGTTGGAGTCAGTTGGCTTGCCAGCCGATCATCTCTACGAAGAACCCGATAATTTCTGGGATATTGGTGAAGGGCCTTCTGGACCAGACACTGAAATTTTCTATGACCGCGGACCTGAATTTGATGTGGCAGATGCCAGTGAAAATTATCCTGGTGGCGAAAACGAACGGTATTTAGAAATCTGGAACATTGTGTTCTCACAATACAATCACTTGCCAGGCTTGACTGATAACTCAACTTATCCTGAATTGCCTCATAAAAACATTGATACGGGCGCTGGGTTGGAACGGTTGGTTTCAGTCTTTCAACATGCCAAGACCAATTTTGAGACAGATTTGTTCTTGCCAATTATTAAAAAGACGGAAGAGCTATCTGGACAATACAAGTATGGTCAAGATGAAACTAAGGATATTTCGTTTAAGATTATTGCTGACCACATTCGCGCGGTGACGTTTGCGATTGGGGATGGTGCTTTGCCTTCAAACGAAGGACGTGGTTATATCATCCGGCGGTTGCTCCGGCGGGCTGTGGTGCATGGTCGGCGCCTAGGGATTGAAGAAACTTTCTTGAACAAGTTGGTGCCAATTGTCGGTCAGATCATGGAATCATATTATCCTGAAGTAACGGCTAATGCTGAATACATCGCATCAATCGTGACGGCTGAAGAAGAGCGCTTTAACAAGACCTTGTCAGCTGGCTTGACGTTGTTGAACGACGTTATGGACGCTGCCAAGCTTGATGGCGGCGTGATTGATGGTAAAGTCGCCTTCAAGATGTATGACACGTATGGTTTCCCGTACGAATTAACGGCTGAAGCGGCGACTGATGCTGGGTTGAGTGTTGACCGGGCTGGCTTTGACGCTGAAATGAAGGCGCAACAAGAACGGGCGCGGGCGGCGCGTGGCTCACAAGCTTCAATGGGCGTGCAAAATGCGTTGTTGACGGATTTGACGACCCCTTCAAAGTATGTTGGTTGGTCAGAATTAACGGTTGCTGCGGCTAAATTAGAAAACATTATTGAACATGATCAATTAGTTGATGCGTCAACTGAAAACCAAGTTCAAGTTATTTTTGATACCACGCCATTCTATGCTGAAATGGGTGGCCAAGTGGCGGACAAGGGAACTGTGACTAACCAAGCTGGTGAAGTTGTGGCGACGGTTATTGATGTCCAAGTCGCACCCAATGGGCAACACTTGCACACTTTGGCAGTGACGGGGCAACTTAGCGTCGGTGAGGTGTACCAATTAGACGTTGATCGCGCATATCACGCGGCTGTTTCAAAGAACCATACAGCCACGCACATGTTGGATCAAGCGCTGCGCAACACGTTGGGTGAACACACGACGCAAGCGGGTTCATTAGTTAATGACAAGCTTTTGCGGTATGACTTCACTTACAATGGCCCTGTGCCAGCTGAGAAGTTAGCAGCCATTGAAGATTTGATTAATCAAAAAATTATTGAAAACTTACCAATTTCTTGGGTTGAAACTGACATTGAATCAGCCAAGCAACTCGGGGCGGTCGCCGTCTTTACTGAAAAGTATGGTGAAAAGGTCCGCGTCGTTTCAATCGGGGATTTCAATATCGAATTTGATGGTGGAACCCATGCGGATGGGACGGTTGAACTAGGTATGTTCAAGATTGTTTCTGAACAAGGCACTGGGGCCGGAATTCGCCGGATTGAAGCCGTCACTGGCCAAGGAGCCATGGATTACGTCAAGGAGCACGATGCCTTGTTGAACCAAGCTGTGGCATTGGTTAAGGCCCCACAATTGTCAGAAGTTAACGACAAGATTGAAGCTTTGCAAGCACAATTGAAGGAAGCTGAACGCCAAGTTATGTCATTGGAGGCCAAGTTGGCCAACGAATCTGCCGCCTCAGCGTTTAACGACGTCAAGCAAGCTGGTAACTTTAGCTATATTGCTGCTGAATTGGCTGTTGAATCAATGGATGCCTTGCGTCAAACAGCGGACAACTGGAAGCAAACTAAGCCATCCGATGTTTTGGTCTTAGCCGCTAACTTAGGTGACAAGGTTAACTTGTTGGTTGCCGTGGCTGATGACGCCATTGCTAAGGGAGTTAAGGCTGGTGATTTGATCAAGGCGGTTGCCCCAGCGATTGGTGGTGGCGGTGGTGGTCGACCTGATATGGCCCAAGCGGGTGGTAAAAACCCAGCGGGAATTCAAGACGCCTTTGCCCAAACTGCAACTTGGTTAGCAACGAAATAATTTAAGGTCGAGTTAAACATTCTTGGCCGGCAATAGTGTAAAATAGACGATAACAGAGTATTTTTCCAAATAGGGGGTAAAACCATGAGCGAATCAATCGACAACACAGCCGTATTTAAATTTGGACATGAACAACACGATATCCGCAAGACGTTGGAAATCGTGTACGCTGCACTTGAGGAAAAGGGTTATAATCCAATTAATCAAATTGTGGGCTACATCATTTCTGGTGATCCTGCATACATTCCGCGTAATAATGACGCTCGTAATTTAATTCGGCGCTATGAACGTGATGAAATTATCGAAGCATTGGTTGAGGCTTACTTGAAAAAGTAGCAGAGAGCATAGGCGAAATTACATGGCAATCTTTGGACTTGACGTGGGTTCACGCACTGTGGGGGTCGCAGTTTCTGACCCCATGGGCTGGACGGCACAAGGGTTAGAAATCATTCGCATCAATGAAGATGAACAAGAATTTGGCATTGAGCGGATGCAAGAACTGGTGGCTAAACACAAACCAACGGGCTTTGTGTTAGGTCTGCCTAAAAACATGAACAACTCATTTGGACCGCGGGCTGAGGCGTCCCAAGCATATGGTAAATTGTTGGAGGCGACGTTTGGCTTGCCCGTCGATTACCAAGATGAACGCCTAACTACGGTCGAGGCTGAGCGAATGTTAGTTGAAGAGGCGGATATTTCGCGTAAAAAGCGCAAAGCTGTCATCGACAAACTTGCCGCAGAACTAATTTTGAAAAACTACTTAGATCGCAAAGGCCCATTGTTAACAACCGGCTCGACGCGTATGACATTTGACTAAACAGAGGTGATAAACATGGATGACCAAGATTTGATTACATTGGTAGATGACAAGGGACAAGAGGAACTTTACGAAGTCTTGTTCACGTTTACTGAGAGTGAAACATATCATAAGAGCTACATTTTGGTGTACGCAGCTGGTGCCGATTGGGAAGAAGACGACGTTGACATTTTGGCCTTTAGCTATGATCCAAATGACACTGACAATGATGTCGAAGGTTCATTAGAACAAATCGAAGCTGAAGACGAATGGGCGATGATTGAATCTCGTTTGGATCAATTCCTCGACGATCAAGAAAAGCTATAGGCGCCACAATGGCTGAAAAGAATCTGCAGTTTACGTTATTAGACGAAGAAGATCAAGAATATATTTTTGAAGAATTGTTTCGCTTTGTAGAAGATGAAAAGTTCCACAAGACGTATATTGTCATCTATGAAACGACCGGTGAACCATATGATACTGAGGTGCAAGCCTTTGTATATGATGAGGCGCTGGCTGAAGAAAGCCCAGAAGCTGGCCTGTTACCAATTGAGACCGACGCTGAATGGGAGATGGTCGCTGAAATGATGGACACGTATTTTGATGACCCACTAATTAATGAATAATTAAAACGGAGGTGCTCAGCGCATGACTAAGCGAGCCCGTATCATTTATAATCCGACATCTGGCCGCGAAGCAATTCGGCGTGACCTAGTCGAAATTTTGGAAGTGTATGAACAAGCCGGGTATGAAACTTCGGCGTTTGCGACGACGGCCAAACCTAACTCAGCACTTGATGAAGCCCGGCGTGCTAGCTTGGATGGGTTTGATTTGATTATTGCGGCTGGTGGAGACGGTACGATTAACGAAGTCGTCAACGGAATTGCTCCGTTGGAAAAGCGCCCAGTTTTGGCCGTGATTCCAGCGGGGACAACCAATGACTACGCGCGGGCCCTTCAAATTCCGCGAGATGATCCTTTGGAATCTGCCAAGGTCGTCTTAAAGCAACAAACTGCTTTAATCGATATTGGAAAAGCCAATGACACGTACTTTATCAATATCGCCGCGGGTGGTTCATTGTCTGAATTGACGTATTCAGTGCCTTCAAAGTTGAAGTCAATGTATGGTTACTTTGCCTATTTGGTCAAAGGTGCTGAATTGATTACCCGCGTGAAGCCGATGAATTTGCACGTTAAATATGACGATGGTGAATACAACGGTGTGGCCTCGATGTTTTTCTTGGCGTTGACTAATTCAGTGGGGGGGTTCGAATCGATTGTGCCCGATGCTAAGTTAGATGATGGGAAGTTCACGTTGTTGATTGTGAAGACGACTAAGTTCCCTGAAATCTTGACGTTGGCCGCTGAATTGATGAACGGCGGGAAGCACGTTGACGATCCAAATTTGTTGTATGTGAAAACTGAGCATGTGGAAGTCATTCCGACCGATCAGCAACAAGTCATGATTAATTTGGACGGCGAATATGGTGGGGATGCACCGATGTTGTTTGATAATTTCCAACAACACATTGAGATGGTGGCCAATATTGATGCCATGTCACCTGGCGCCCTTGGGCAAAAAAGTGAGTAGGCAACAAAAAAACAACATTTTGCACAAATAAAGGTCATTTATTAATAGCAGAATAAAAATACAGCGTAATATTTAAAAACCGATTTAGATGGTGAACAGACATCTAAATCGGTTTTTTGTTGTGATTAATTAATCAAGTGGTACGTCAACAATCCAATCAGCTTCTGGCGCTGGGGCATCCCCAAACTGAATTTCCGTCAAGCGCTTATAAATAGCTTGGGTCAGCGGACCAGGTTCAGTTTCTGAGTGGAAGACGTGTTTAACGCCATTGTGGGTAATCGAAGCCACTGGTGAAATCACCGCGGCCGTACCCATCGCACCAGCTTCGACGAATTGATCAATGTCGTTGATGCTAATTTGGGTTTCTTCAACCTTTAAGCCAAGTTCAGCGGCAATCGTCAACACTGAATACTTGGTGATTGACGGTAAAATTGATGGTGACTTGGGCGTTAACAAACGTCCGTCAGCTGTGATACCGTAAAAGTTGGCCGCTCCCAGTTCTTCGATGAATTCATGAGTGGATGGATCAAGGTACACCACGTCTGAATAACCAGCGGCATGCGCTTCTTGGCCGGGCAGCAATGAGGCGGCATAATTGCCACCAACTTTGGCTTGGCCGGTACCACTTGGGGCCGCCCGATCAAACGTGCTAGTCACAAAGGCGGTGGGCGTCAAACCACCCTTGAAGTATGGACCAACGGGGGTCGCAAAGATTTGGAAAATATAATCTTGGGCCGGCTTAACTCCAACCATGGCACTCGTCCCAATCAACATTGGGCGCAAATACAAAGTGGCCCCTGAACTATACGGTGGCACAAAGGCTTGATTGGCTTGGACCAACTCAATGGCGGCTTGCACGAAAGTTTCAGTTGGAATTTCTGGCATCATCAAGCGGGCGGCTGAATTATTAATCCGCTCGGCATTGCGATAAGGGCGGAAGAGGTTAATGCCACCATCCTTGCGACGGTAGGCTTTGAGGCCTTCAAAGGTTTCTTGGCCATAGTGCAAAACCACGGCGGCTTCGCTTAAGACGATATTTGAATCTTCAATTAATTGGCCAGTTTCCCAGGCGCCGTTGTGATATTCAAGGCGATACCGATATGGTAAATCATGGTAACTAAAATCAAGGTTGGCCCAGTCAAAATCTGCTACACGTGCTTTTGTCATATTCAAGTCCCTATGCTTTCTTGCTGGATGGCGTTTTTAGATTACTGCTATCATGCCAGAATTTGGCAAAAAATTCAATTACAACACCAACTAAATGTTTTTGGTGTACAATTAGTAAAAAGAAATAAGGGAGAATAATGCAGTGATTACATTAAAATCGCAACGTGAAATTGAAGCTATGAAAGCTTCTGGGGCAATAATTGCGGGGATGCACATCGGTTTGCGCGATGTCATCAAGCCGGGGATTTCGACTTGGTTGATTGAAGAATTTGGGCGCAAATATATTGAAGACCATGGTGGACGCGCCGCCCAAATCGGCTTTGAAGGCTTTGAATATGCGACGACGGTTTCGGTTAATGACGAAGTTGCGCATGCTTTCCCACGCAAGGGTTTGATTTTAAAGAATGGCGATATCGTCAAGGTTGATACGGTTGTTGATTTGGACGGGGCGTATTCTGATTCGGCTTGGACATATGCGGTGGGTGAAGTTTCACCAGAAGTCCAACGCTTGATGGACGTGACCAAGAAGGCTTTGTACCTGGGGATCGATCAAGCCCAAGTGGGGAACCGTCTGGGTGATATTGGCGCCGTGATTGAACATTACGTTGAAACTGAAGAAGGCTTTGGCGATGTCCGGGCTTACATCGGGCACGGCATTGGCCCAACAATGCACGAAGAACCCGCTGTCCCTCACGTGGGGATTGCTGGGCGTGGTTTGCGCTTGAAGGCCGGCATGACGATTACCATCGAACCCATGGTCAATATGGGAGGCTGGGAAGTCGACACGTCAGAAGAAGACGGTTGGACCGTGACGACTTCTGATGGCTCATGGTCAGCCCAATATGAGCACACGATTGCCATTACCAATGACGGACCTAAGATTTTGACGTCCCAAGATCCTGAATTTGATGCTAAATATTTATAATTTAACCGCAGCTGGGGCGACCTGGCTTTTTTTGTTCATTATTTTACGATAATCATTGCAACTCCTATCATGAAAAGTTCGTATTTCTCGACTATTCTGAAGATAATAAAAGAAATGGATAGGAGAGCCCAAACGATGCGCCAAGGATCAATCATTAAAATTGTAGCTAGTGTCATTTTGGGCCTCTGTGTCTTTCATGTCACGTTCGGCAGCCAGCCGGTCCATTCGCACAATCAAGTTGATATGCAGACCTATACCATGTATCAGTTAAGCAAGAGTGAAGACCAGGGCCGCATGATCGAGGCTGAGGGCGCCGCTGGGGAAAATGAAGGGGTCATGCGCCAAGAATTCCCGTTAGAAGACGAGGCCTTTGAAGAAGGTGAACCTGGGTATGTGACGAGCTTTATCATTTTGTTTGTGGGAGTTGTGTTGTTCGTATTGGAATGGCGCCATCAATTCTTCTCAAACCAGTATTACCGGCTCAAAAAGTTTTATCAACAACATTAATTTAAATTGCATTGGCCATGCTCAATTGAGGTGGCTTTTTAATTTGGCCAGCAAAAAAGCCCACGCAATGGTGGACTCGATAAAGATGCTTTACCACGGGTTTAAGCCAATGGCACTCACTAATACGCTTAAACCAAGAATGACTACTAAGCCGATTTGCCATAGCGGTAAGACGTCGACATGGGATTCCGTGCGGGGAAAGCCTTCTGAAAAACCGTGTGAGGTCATGGCTTCAGATAAGTCTTGGGACCAATGCAGTGAGCTAACAATCGCTTTAAAATACAATTGTGGCGACCATAAATGGTATTGGATGCCCCGTAATTGGGCGGCGTACTGAATGATTTTGACTTGCTGTTTGACGCGCGGTAATAGATTAAAGGCGGCGAGTAAGCCATAGGTAAACGTGTTTGATAAATGTAGATGTAAGTGCAAACTAATCAACAGTGTTTTCACGTGCGTGGTCATCGTTAACATCGCGCCTAAGAAAAAGTAGGCGTATAAACGCGTGGTGTAGACCCAGGCTAAGTGCCAATTGTCGCTGACACTAAAGGCCCAAAATGACCACCAAGTTCCAAGCGCAATTGGCAATGAAATTAATAACGCCCAAGCGATGATTTTATGATGCGATGAATAAATTAAGACGTATAACAACCCGATACCCGCGATGATTAAATTCAACCAGACACTTTTGATAAACGAGATTTCTACGCCAATCACAAACATTAAAATAAACATGGCGGTGACATTGATTTTGAGTTTATTGAGCATCAAAGGCGACCTCCTGGTTAGTTAATAATTGTTGATTGGCTAGCGTTAATTCGTAATCAATGAATGGGGCTAGGCCGTTGCGTTGGTGTGAGATCATCAAGCCAGTTAGCTTGTTATCGGTGATTGTTTGTTTGATGAGGGGCATTAGGTTGGTGAGTGAGACCATGTCTAAGCCGGCTAATGGTTCGTCGAGTAACAAAACGGGTTGGCCCATGATCAGCATGCTTAAGACTTGAACCTTTTTTTGTTGGCCACCTGATAATTGATAGACAATTTGATCCTGCGCGCCGGTTAAATTGAGGGTTTCTAAGGCTGAAAGAATTCGTTCATCAGTCCAATATGCAGACAATAAGCTGGCGCGTTGGCTGATGGCTAATTCATCGGCCACAGTCATTGCGACGAATTGGTCAGTGGCACTTTGAAAGACATAGCCGAGAGTTTGTGCCCATTGTTTGGCTTTGATGGGTTTTGAATCAAGACCTTGCCACATGACTTGGCCGGTGTAGGGTAATTGATGAGCGAGCGCTTTGAACAGCGTGGTTTTACCAGCGCCATTCACGCCAGACAACAAGCCTAATTGACCGACTGGTAGACCCATGGTCGATGGCGTCAAAAGCTGGCGTTGGCCCAGGGTAATCGTCAAGGCTTGCCAACTTAGATTAACGGTTGCCGTACGATTTAAGCTGTTAAACTTGATGCTGACTGGGGCCTGGTTTAACGTGGCCACATCAGCAGATTCGACATTGGTATTTTGCATCGTGTACATGTGATCGACGAGCCCAGCGTAACCTGACAAATCATGATCAGCGATTAAAATCGTTTTGCCGTGCTGGACTTGCAGCGTTTTTAACAATTGTAGCAAGTCGAGGCGCGCACTGGGATCCACATTGGCAAATGGCTCATCCAACAAAATGATTTGGCTATCCAAGGCTAACACCGTAGCCAGGGCGATTTTTTGTTGTTCACCACCTGACATCGTAAAGAGGTTTTGGTGGGCTAAATGCTCAATTGCCAAACTCGACAAGGCAAATGCAATCCGGTCGCTGATTTGCTCGACGGGGAATTGGATGTTTTCCAAAGCAAAGCGCAGTTGTTCAACCGGGGTCTGCATGGCAAATTGGCGACTGGGATTTTGAAACAACAAGGCTACATGTTTGGCACGTTCAAACGGCACAATGGGTCCAATCGGTTGGCCTTCTAATTGCACGGCACCACTAGTAATCGTGCCACCAAATTGTGGATACAGTCCGGCCATTAATTTTAAAAGGGTTGACTTGCCCGAACCACTGGGGCCGACAAGCAAGTTAAAAGAACCCGGCGATAGCGTTAAGGAGACATTGGTTAAAATGTCTCCTTTGGCGGGTTGATAGCTGAAACTTAAATTTTCAACAATTAATTTACTCATAATTATTTTTGCTTTAAGAGGCCTGATTGACTAACCAAGGCAGTAATCCAATACACTAAGACACCGGCAAACAAGCCAATTGAGATGAAGCGCACGATGAAGAGGGCAACCAAGAGGCCCAAATCAAAGGCTGCATAGCCACTTTGGAACAAGTCCCAACCAAAAGTCACGATGGTTGATGTGATAACGCTTAAGGCGAGGCCAAATTTTGACCAGTTTTTATAACCTGTAAAGGCAAATCCGAGTTCTGAACCGACACCTTGCACCAAACCACTGATGATCGTTGAAGCACCCCATTGTGAGAACAACAACATTTCAACTACGGCGGCGAGGACTTCACCTAATGTGGTAGCCCCAACCTTTTTCAACAACAAGCCGGCTAATGGACCAGCCATCAACCAAACGCCTAAAGTGGCATCGTTGGCGAACGGCTTGAGCGGAGTAGCGGCCACAACATTGTAGGCAAAGCCCCAGACTTCATAAATAACCCCGAAGAAGATGGCGATAATCGCTAAGAAAATCACGTCTTGGAGTGACCAACCGCGCTTTTTACTTGAAACAGTTTGCATAATAATAGCTCCTAAATGAATGATATGTGCGCATAGGTTGCTCGTAAAACAAATAAAACACACCTATCCCAACAATGCTGGACTAGGTGTGTTTACGGTAAATAGTAAACAAACCAAGCTCCCTTCGCCGGAATTATCCGGAACAGGTTCAATGGGTATTTTCTCAGCTCTAGAGCACCCCAGCTTGTTTGATTTATTCTGTTTGATAATAGTAGCCTAGTTTGGCAAAGTTTGCAACTTACCACGGAAAGCGGCTAAGTCCGTATAACCCTTGGCTTGCATTTCAGCTTGTAATTCAGCCTTCAAGCGGGCAAAGATTTCAGGGCCTTCCAAGTACAAGTTAGTCCCAACTGAAACCAAATCAGCACCACACAAGATGTGTTCGTAGACATCGCGACCAGTTTTTACGCCGCCAGTTCCAATAATCTTAATTTCAGGCTTCAAACGCATGCGCAAGGCCCGGACATTGGCGAGGGCAGTCGGCTTCACTAATTCACCACCGATGCCACCAAAGCCACCCTTAGGCGCGATAACCACTGTATCAGTTGCCGGATCGATTGAAATCGCGTTACCAACTGAATTGATTGTGTTGACAAAGGCCAATGGGAAATCGTTTAAAATTTCTGCAATCATGTCAAAGTGCACGATATCAAAGTACGGTGGCAACTTTACGCCCAATGGCTTAGTGTAAAAGGCAAACGTTTCTTCCAAAATCGTGCGCGTGGCGTCAAAGTCATAAGCAGTTTGAGGCTTGCCGGGCACATTTGGGCAAGATAGATTCAATTCAACTAAGCCGTTAAAGTCTGAATCCAAAATTTGGTGCAACATCGCCAAGTTATCGGCTTTGCTCAAACCGGCAATTGACAAGAATAATGGTTTGTTAGTTTGGGTTTTGATGACGTAATCCAAATAATAATCCAAGCCGTTGTTTGGCAAGCCCATTGAGTTGATCGAACCCATTGGCATCGCTGTCAAACGGGGTTCAGGGTTCCCGGTACGGTAGGCGGGGGTGGCTGATTTAGTCACCAAAGTCCCAGCTCCGGGGGCGTTTAGAATTTCATTTAGCTCGTCAGTTGTCATGCAGTACACGCCAGCAGCGTTTAGCATAATATCGTCAAAGTCAAAACCGGCGATGCTCGCAGTCAAAGTCGTCATGGTAAAAATTTCCTCTCTTTAATACATGATGCGTTTTGTGACATTGATTAATAGTGTACAGGATTTTGACTAATAATTAAATAGCTGAACAAGTCAGTTCATCGATTCTCCATATTTAGTTTGGTGGTTTTTCTGGTAGAATATAAAGTAATAAGAACGCTTGGAGGAACACGCGAGTGGAAACCGGTATCAAATTGATTGGCCTATCTACTAATCCCGCTTTATCGCAAAAAATTGCTGACGAATTACATTTACCCCTGACGCCCATTACCATCACGCGCTTTGCGGATGGTGAAATTTATGAACGCATCATGGATAGTATCCGTGGTTGCGATGTTTTTGTGATTTCGCCCATCGGTGGTGAAGTCAACGATAGCTTCATGGAAATCATGATTGCCGTGGATGCTTTGCGCCGTGCTAGCGCCAAGACCATCAATGTGGTCTTGCCATATTATGGGTATGCCCGCCAAGATCGCAAAGCTAAGTCGCGCGAACCAATTAGTGCTAAAATCATTGCCTCATTACTTGAAATGAATGGCGTGGCGCGCGTTTTGGCGGTGGATTTGCACGCTGATCAATTACAAGGGTTCTTTGATATCCCCGTTGATCATTTGTATGGGGCGCCGTTGTTGACGAGTTATTTCTATAACCGCAATATCTTGGATAATGTGGTGGTGGTTTCACCGGATCATACTGGGGCTGGGCGTTCACGGACGTTTGCTGAAGTTTTGAAGGCGCCTTGGGGTGTCGTCAATGATCGTGTGGCCAGTGAAAATCCGGCCAATCCCGATGCAATTGTCGGGGATGTGAAGGGCAAGAACGTCATCATTGTTGATGATATTATCGATTCAGCTCGGCGCATGATTACTACGGCTGCGGCAGTCAAGGCGGCTGGCGCATTGGATGTCTACGCTGTGGGGACGCATGCGGTCTTCTCAAATAAAGCGGAAGAACGTTTGGCCGCAGACGACAACATTAAGAGTGTCATTGTGACGGATACTTTGTCGGTGCCCGCTGATAAGCAATTTTCAAAGTTGCTGACGCTATCGGTGGCGCCTTTGTTGGCTGAAGCAATCAAGCGGATTCACAATAATCAAGATATCGGGCCTTTGTTGAAGTCAAAAAACAATCCCGATGTAAAGTTATAAACAAGTAAGGAGTCTTTTTTGAAATGGTATATGCAGCAGCTGAAAATCGTTATGATCGTTTACCTTATCGGCGCGTGGCTGATTCAGGTTTGATTTTACCGGCCTTATCGTTTGGCTTATGGCGCAATTTGGGTGATCAAAAGACCTTAGCAAATTCCCGTGAAGTGATGTTAAAAGCCTTTGACAATGGGATTTTCTCGTTTGATAATGCGTCAAATTACGGGCCATCAAATGGTTCAGCTGAAGCAACATTTGGGGCCGTGTATCAATCTGATTTGAAGCCGTATCGCAATGAATTAGTGATTACTACCAAGGCCGGTTATCACATGTGGCCTGGTCCGCTCGGGGAATTCTCGGGCAAAAAAACGCTAACGGCGGCATTGGACATGTCGTTAACGCGGATGCATTTGGATTATGTGGATATTTTCTATGCGCATCGTTGGGATCCAAATACAAATTTGCGGGAAACCGCTGAAGCCTTGGATTTGTTGGTTCGCCAAGGTAAAGCGCTGTATGTGGGGGTGTCTAATTATGATGCCGCTCAGACTGCCGCAATTGCCGAAATTTTTGCGGAGTTACACACGCCATTTATTGGGAATCAAGTTTCATACAATATGTTGAACCGCGAACCTGAAGCGACGGGGCTGTTGGATGTTTTGGATCAAAATCATGCAGGCTTAATCGCGTATGGGCCACTGGCTGAAGGGCTGTTGACTGACCGTTATTTGGATGGGATTCCAGCTGATTTCCCATTGCATCGCTCAAATGATTTTATTGCCAAGGATCCTGAGGGTACCGTGGCTAAGTTGAATGCGCTAAATCAAGTAGCGGCTAAGCGCGGACAAACCTTGGCGCAACTTGCCATGGCGTGGTTATTGCGTGATGCGCGTGTGGCCTCAATCGTGATTGGCGCCTCATCAGTGGACCATTTGTTAGATAACATTAAGGTTGCTGATAATATGCAACTTGATGCTGAAGAGCTTGCAACAATTGATACAATATTAAATCGCTAGAATGATAGATAAAACCAGTTAAATAAGCTAAAATAAGAAGGTTGAGTAAAAGTTGGTTGCTCAGGCTTCTTTTTTATTAGCAACCAGATAAGATAAATAAATTGTAGAGGGTGAATTCACATGGGACGTAAATTAATTGGGATTGATTTAGATGGTACGACACTGAATGGGGACGGTCTCGTGTCTGAACGGACGCGCCGGATTTTACAAGAAGTGCAAAATCAAGGCCACATTGTTTCAATCATCACCGGCCGGCCAGCTAGATTGTCGACGAACATTTATGATGAACTGGGCTTGAAGTCGCCAATGATTAATTTTAACGGCTCATTAGGCCACAAGCCGCACCAACATTGGGACAAAGAATATTCGATGCAAATTTCACGAGAAGTTGCCTTTGATTTGCTAGAAATTTCACCGCAATTAAATATCGACCGCGTGATTGCCGAGAATAAGCATGATGTATGGGTGTCACCAGATATCAATCCGGGCAATTTGACCAATGATGAATCGTTGTTTTTCCCTAAAGCCGAAGATGAACAAAAGATGTTAAATCGCTTGGCGTTGCAAACCGACATTAATGCCATTTTGTTGCAAGCCGCTGATCCATTGCACCAAGCGCAAATTCAACGTTTCGTGAAGGAGCGTTACGGTGAGGATAATGTTGAAATTCGCACTTGGGGTGGGAATTCACCAGTCTTAGAAGTGGCCCCCGCGGGGGTTTCTAAGACCACGGGACTGGATTTTTTGCGCCAGGCCTATGGAATTCAAAAAGACGATATATACGCATTTGGCGATGAAATGAATGACGTGGAGATGATTGATTGGGCCACGCATGGCATTGTCATGGCAAATGGTAATCCGGCATTAAAGGTCTTTTCTGATGATGTGACGGATTTACCCAATACTGAAGATGGCATGGCGCGGTATATCGCAAAAATGTTAGATATACACATTGACTAATAACGAGGTAGTTTTCCAATGGATCAAGCAGCATCCAAGAAAAAGGCAAGTAAAAAATTTAGAATCGGGATCCTCATTACGGTCGTCGTGCTATTAATTGGCGGTCTGGGGGTTGTTTGGTATGGTTGGCGGATGGCTAAATCCTTTGAACAACAGACCCATATGAGTATTTCTGGCCTCAAAAATGACACTGATGCCATTAAGAAACAAGACCCCATTGCGATTTTAGCAATTGGTCAAAATGAAATGTATCTCGTGGCGATGAATCCAGATACCCAACAAAATTTAGTGGTGCAATTAGCTGATGATTTTCAGCGGGCAACGCCAAATGCCACGGTCAAAAATGTGACTACTAAATTACATGTGCCCATTGATGAAGTCATTAAATATCAAAAGGCTGCCCTGCCAGAAATTCTTGAACGCTATGATATTCAACCAAGTACGACAGCCAAGAATATTTCGGCCTTGCGCACATACATGAAGGCGCATCCATCCGAAGAGTCGACGATTTTTGGCAGTGCGCTTCAAGTTGGAACTAGGACGATTAAGACGACATTAACTACCGCGGAATTTTTAGGGTTAGTGAACCATTATCTAGATGGCGATGTCGTCTCAATGAATGGGGCGTTATCAGAAACAGATTTGAATAAAAAGGTGACCACCGGCCGGTATTCTGGCCAGACGCAACGGGAAACGGTTGAGTCAGTCATGATTAGTAATTTGCAATAGTAAGGAGGCATCGAGATGGAATTACCAATTGGCTTTGAAGCGAAATATTCCAAGCTACTAGGCGACCAAGCAGAGGCCTTTTTAGCGTCATTTGATCAACCAATCATTAAAGCATTTCGGATTAATCCGTTAAAGGCGCAACAAGCATTATATGATACGCCATTTGTGGATAAGGTTGCCTGGGGTCAATGGGGACGCGTTGGAGCCGTTTCGGGGCATTCAGTTGACCACACGACGGGGTTGATTTATTCCCAAGAACCCTCAGCTCAATTAGTGGCTGAAGTGGCCCATCCAGTACCGGGTGATAAAGTGTTGGATTTAGCCGCAGCCCCAGGTGGTAAGTCAACGCATCTAGCATCCTTTTTGCAAGGGGCTGGCCTCTTAGTTTCCAATGAAATTTTCCGCAAGCGTGCGACGATTTTGAGTGAAAACATGGAACGTTTTGGGGTTGCCAATGCGCTTGTGACGAACCATGCGCCGGCTGATTTGAGTCCGCGCTTTGCTGGGTTCTTTGACAAAATTGTGTTGGATGCACCGTGTTCGGGTGAGGGAATGTTTCGCAAAGACCCCGCCGCTATGCAATATTGGGACGTGGATTATCCAGCCAAGTGCGCGGATTTGCAACGTGAAATTTTGACAGAAGCTGTAAAAATGTTAAAACCGGGGGGCGAGTTGACGTATTCGACTTGTACCTTTGCCCCAGAAGAAGACGAGCAGATGATTGCTTGGCTGGTTAATGAGTATCCATGGTTGACGATCATGCCAATTAATAAGCCAGCCGGTGTTGATGATGGGCGGCCAGATTGGGCGGATGGCAATCCAGAGCTCGCTAAAACAGCGCGTTTGTTCCCGCACCATCTGGCTGGTGAAGGACACTTTATCGCCAAGTTAGTTTCGACTTTGACTGAAGATGATGTGGCGACAAAGCCGTTTAAAACACCAAATACCAAGGTAGCAAAGGATGCCCTTGAGCTGTGGGAAGCCTTTAGAAGTGTGAATTTACCAACCTTTCAACCAACGCAATTGTTGAGCTTTGGGGATCAATTGTATGCGCCGCCAGCTGGGATTCCTGATTTAAAGGGGATTAGCGTGATGCGGGCCGGGGTTCATCTAGGCACGTTGAAGAAAAATCGCTTTGAACCAAGTTTGGCATTAGCCTTAGCGCTGCACCCTGACCAATTTGCGCGGGTGTATGCGTTAACGGATGCTGAATGGGCTAAATATGTGCACGGGGATACCTTTATGGTCGCTGATCGCACGCAATGGTCAAATGGTTGGTATTTACTGACGATGAATGGCAATGGGACCGGGTTTGGCAAGCTAGTAGATGGCCAAATGAAGAATTTTTACCCCAAGGGATTACGCTTTGCGGTACGAGAAACCAACATTCACCTCGAAGATGACCTGTATTAGTGTAAAATAGAATAGAAATGTAACCATGAAAGGAACATGACGATGGCAAACCAAGAATTAGAGTCGCAAGAAGTTTTACACGTGGCAGAATTAGCCAAGTTGGCATTATCACCACAAGAAACCGAGAAGTTCACGACCCAACTCGGCAAGATTTTTCATCTTGTTGATTTGTTGGCCGAAGTTGATACGGATGGTGTAAAGCCAACGTATTCGGTCACTGAGATGCGCACAGTTTTGCGTGAAGACGTCGCAGTCAATGCGCAACAAGCAGACGCCCTATTGGCCAATGCACCTGAGCATGAAGGAACATCAATTAAGGTTCCTTCAATTTTGGATTAAAAGGAGTAGTGAAAATGGATTTCTTAACAACCGATTTAACCGACTTGCACACCAAGTTAGTCAACAAAGAAATTAGTGCCGTTGAATTGACGCAAGCTACTTTGGATAATATTGCGGCTACTGATGACAAATACGAAGCTTTCATCACGGTTATGCATGCTGAAGCTTTGGCCAAGGCAGCCCAAGTGGATGCACAAGGGATTGATGCCAACAACATTTTGTCAGGAATTCCGTATGGGATTAAAGACAACATGGTGACTGAAGGTGTGACTACCACAGCGGCTTCGCACATTTTGGAAAACTTCAAGCCAATTTATAATGCGGCCGTGGTTGAAAAGTTGGCCGATGCTGGTTCAATCGGGGTTGGTAAGTTGAACATGGATGAATTTGCCATGGGTTCAACGACTGAAACTTCATATTACAAGCAAACTAAAAACGCGTGGGATCAAACCAAGATTCCAGGTGGTTCTTCAGGAGGTTCAGCCGTGGCGGTTGCTGCTGGGCAAGTGCCATTCGCATTGGGTTCAGATACTGGTGGCTCAATTCGCCAACCAGCTGCTTTTAACGGGATTGTGGGATTGAAGCCTACGTATGGTCGCGTATCACGGTGGGGCTTGATTGCCTTTGCATCATCGCTTGACCAAATCGGCCAATTCACCCGCACGGTTAAAGATAATGCGGCTGTCTTGGCTGCGATTGCTGGCCATGACAACCGTGACCAAACTTCATCAGATCGTGCTGTGCCAGATTACACAGCTTCTTTGACTGGTGATATCAAAGGCTTGAAAATTGCCGTGCCAGTTGAATACTTTGGTGAAGGTGTCGACACTGACGTTGCCGACACAGTTAAAGTTGGAATCAAGCAACTCGAAGCTTTGGGCGCCATTGTTGAAGAAGTTTCAATGCCACACACTAAGTACGGCGTGGCAGCGTATTACATCTTGGGTTCATCAGAAGCTTCATCAAACTTGCAACGCTTTGACGGAATTCGTTACGGCTTTAGGGCTGACAATGTTAAAAACTTGGATGATTTGTATGTGCAAACGCGGACGCAAGGGTTCGGCGATGAAGTTAAGCGCCGGATAATGCTGGGAACACATTCACTGTCTGCAGGTTCATATGATGCCTACTTTAAAAAGGCGGCCCAAGTGCGGACGTTGATGAATGAAGATTTCCAAAACGTCTTTGCTAAATACGATTTGATTGTGGCACCAACCACACCAAACGTCGCATATGACTTTGGACAAAACACTGAAGACCCACAAGTGGCCTACATGAATGACGTTTTGACGATTCCCGTGAATATGGCGGGGTTGCCTGGTTTGTCAATCAATGCTGGCTTCGTGGATGGTTTGCCAGTGGGGATGCAATTAATTGGTAATCGCTTCCAAGAAGAAACGGTTTATAAGGCGGCTTATGCCTTTGAACAAGCTACACGGTTGTTTGAACAAATCCCAGGAGGTGCTAAGTAATGGCAATTTCAAATTTTGAAACGACAATTGGGCTTGAAGTCCACGTTGAATTAAAGACTAATTCTAAAGCGATGTCACCTTCACCTGTTTCCTTTGGTGCTACTCCAAATGCCAACACCAACGTGATTGACTGGGGTTATCCTGGGGTCCTTCCTCAAGCCAATAAAGGTGCATTGGAATATGGGATGATGGCAACGTTGGCTTTGCATGCTGAAGTTACGCGCGATTTGCATTGGGATCGGAAGAATTATTTCTATCCTGATAATCCCAAGGCCTACCAAATCACCCAAGCCTTTGAGCCAATTGGTAAAAATGGTTGGTTGGAAATTAATGTCGATGGGCAAACTAAGCGGGTTGGAATTACTGAACTGCACGTCGAAGAAGACGCCGGAAAAAATACCCACGGGGATGACGGTTATTCATATGTCGACTTGAATCGACAAGGCACACCATTGATCGAAATCGTTGGGGAACCTGATATCAAGACCCCTGATGAAGCCTATGCGTATTTGGAAGCTTTGAAGCAAGCTATCCAATTCACGGGGATTTCTGATGTGAAGATGGAAGAGGGCTCAATGCGAGTTGACGCCAATATTTCAATTCGTCCAGTCGGTTCAAAGGAATATGGGACGAAGGTCGAATTGAAGAATTTGAATTCATTCAACTTTGTGCGTAAGGGCCTTGAATACGAAGAACAACGCCAAGCCCAAATTTATTTGGCTGGTGAAACTATTAAGCAACAAACACGCCGTTTTGATGAAACGACGGGCACGACCGTTTTGATGCGGGTGAAGGAAACCGCTGATGATTATCGCTATTTCCCTGAACCAGACTTGTCACCAATCCACATTGACCAAAGTTGGGTCGATGAAGTCGAGGCTAAGTTGCCAGAAGCTGCGCCATCACGTCGGACTCGTTATGTGAATGACTTGGGCTTGGAGCAATATGACGCTGAAGTGTTGACGCAAACGTTGGCAATGGCTGATTTCTTTGATGCCACGATTAAAAATGGAGCTGATGCCAAGCGTGCGGCCAATTATTTGATTGGGGATGTCAACGCCTTCTTGAATGCTGAACATTTGGATTTGCAAGACACTAAATTGACGCCAGCAAACTTGGCCGGCATGATTGCTTTGATTGAAGATGGCACGATTTCAACCAAGATGGCCAAGAAGGTCTTTGAAGCCATCACGCAAGGTGAAAATCCAGCGGCCTATGTTGAAGCGAATGGCTTGAAGCAATTGTCTGATCCAGCGGTCTTGATGCCAATCATCGATGAAGTTTTGGACAACAATGCCCAATCAGTTTCTGACTTCCATGCTGGTAAGGATCGCGCGATTAAAGCCTTGATCGGCCAAATCATGAAGCAAACGAAGGGGAATGCCAATCCAAATGTTGTCAATGAATTGTTGATGCAAGGGTTGGATGCACGTAAGTAATTTGAGCGTAAATAACAGTATCATCGTCGTGTGGTGCTGTTTTATTGCGTAAAATGAGGAGTTAAGCATGAGTGTAAGTGCAGTGATTGTCACCTATAACCGCTTAGAACTATTAAAAGAGGCCATTGCAGCTTTGCAGGCCTCACTAGTTAAAGTTGAACACATCATCGTGGTGGATAATAATTCCAAGGCAGATACTGTGGATTATTTGACGAGCTTGGGTAATCAGATTGAATATGTCCGGCTCCCTGAAAATATCGGTGGGGCGGGCGGTTTTAATCGTGGGGTGCGCTATTTTATGGAGCACACCAATGATGATTATGTGTGGTTGATGGATGATGATACTCTGGTGCACCCAGACACATTAACGGGATTTTTGGAGTTTGGAGCCAAACAACCTAACTTTGGCTTTTTGGCTGCCGATGTCCGATGGATTGATGGGCACCGCGCTAAGATGAATGATCCGGCGCCTAAAGGTACGCTTGGGAAAGTTCCTGAAGATGCGACTGAGCCGGTTGAATTAATGAATGCGACGTTTGTTTCGCTGTTGATGCCGCGGCAAATTGTCGCCCAGATTGGCTTGCCGATTACGGACTTCTTTATTTGGGGGGATGATATTGAATACACTGAACGCGCTGCTCGGGTGGCCCCAGGGTATTTCATTCCCGCGGCGAGGGTTACGCATAAGATGGCGACCAACGTGGGTTCAAATATTATGAATGACTCACTTGATCGCTTGCCACGCTACTTTTATTCATATCGCAACAAGGTGTATTACGGCGCCAAACGCCAACTGATGGGACACGTTAAATCAAACGTGCGCATTACCTTGGAGGCCTTACGTCTGATTGGTAAACCTGGCGTATTGCAACGTGGGGCGCGGTTAAAAGTCTTGTATCAGGGGGTTGTGGGCGGTTTGAAATTTAAGCCCACGATTGAATTTGCAGATACTAAGGATACTTTAAAATAGCCCCCCGATTGTGTCGGCTGGAGTGGTTTATGGTAAAGTAGTTTATGGATATTTACACTAGGATACTAGGAGCAAAAAAATGACTTTAAATGATAAAAATTATGATTATCTGATTGTTGGAGCGGGTCCCTTTGGCTCAATCTTCGCCTATGAAGCTGCCAAGCGTGGTAAGCGTTCATTGATTATCGAAAAGCGTTCACACATCGCTGGAAATATGTACACGCATACTGAAAACGGCATCACGGTACATGATTTTGGGGCCCATATTTTCCATACTGATAACAAAGAAGTTTGGGATTATATTCGCCAATTTGCTGAATTTAATGGTTATCAAAACCAAGTTGTGGCCAATTACAAGGGTGATTTGTACAACTTGCCATTTAACATGAATACGTTCTATGAGATGTGGGGCACTAAGACGCCTGATGAAGCCAAGGCTAAGATCGAAGCGCAAAAAGAAGCAGCTTTGGGTGGCTTGAACGGGCACGCCCCACGCAACTTGGAAGAACAAGCGATTTCTTTGATTGGGACCGACATCTATGAAAAGTTGATCAAGGGCTATACTGAAAAGCAATGGGGTCGTAAAGCCACTGAATTGCCAGCGTTTATCATCAAGCGTTTGCCAGTTCGCTTCATTTACGACAACAACTATTTCAACCACCGTTACCAAGGGATTCCAGTTGGTGGGTATACCCAAATCTTTGAAAAGATGATTTTGGACAACCCATTGATCGACGTGCAAGTTAATGCTGATTTCTTTGCCCACAAGGATGAATATTTGGCTGACTTCCCACGCGTTTTGTACACGGGGATGATTGATCAATTCTTTGATTACAAGCATGGTGAATTGGAATACCGTTCATTGCGCTTTGAAACCGAGACGATTCAATCTGAAAACTACCAAGGTAACGCGGTAATCAACTATACTGATGCGGAAACGCCATACACGCGTGTGATGGAATGGAAGCACTTTGACGGCTTGGCTGACGAAGGGGTGACGATGATTACTCGCGAATACCCACAAGATTGGGATCGCACCAAGGAAGCTTACTATCCAGTTAACGACGAAAAGAATACGCAAATCTACAAGGCATATGCCAAAGAAGCGCGTTCTGGCAACGAAAACGTCATCTTTGGTGGCCGTTTGGGACAATATCGTTACTTTGATATGGACCAAGTCTTCAATGCTGCTTTGAATGAAGTCCGTCACGAATTTAATATTCCAGCTGACTTCAACTTTGCCCATGACGAAACAAAATAATTAACTAAACAATCCTACTTGCTAAGGCGAGTGGGATTTTTTTGACGAGTTTTCAACGTTTTGGGTAGTTGCTGGCATTTTATTAGTGGAGGGCTAAAAAATGTTGGATTTATTATTAACGCGGTACAAGAAATATTTGCTAGCGGGGATTGCTAGTGTGGTGGTGTTGGCGGGCGGTTTAATTTGGTGGCAAACGCAGACGACAGCTACCCCACAGGCTGAATTAGCTGAACCGGTGGCACCTGAGCAATTGGCAAGTAAGGCCACGACTAGTCAAGTTAGTAGTGTGGCCACGCTGATTGTTGTGGATGTGAAGGGTGGCGTGCATAAGCCGGGTGTCTATCGTTTTACGCAAGCACCGGTGGTCAGTGAGGTATTGCGCAAAGCTGGTGGGCATTTGGCGGATGTGGATTTAAAGCGGATTAATTTGGCCGCTAAACTCGTGGATGGGCAGGTGTTGTATATTCCCCAAGGTGATGAGACCGTCCCTGACGAATTTGCGCTACCCGGCACGGCGACTCCAGCGGCTGGTGGGGTGCCGGGGAGTGCGCCAGTTGGAGGTGCTGCTGGGGCTACTGCGCTGGTCGCCGTCAATACGGCCACGACGACTGAATTGCAAACGTTGCCGGGAATTGGTGAAAAGCGGGCGGCGGACATCATCGCCCAACGTGATCAAATGGGTGGGTTTAAAACGGTTGAAGATTTGCGTGAAGTGAGCGGGATTGGTGAGAAGACGCTTGAAAAACTGCGCCCCTATTTGCAGGTGCCGTAATGAAGAGCGGTTATTGGTTGGTGCTGGCCTTGGGATTAGTAAGTTGCCAAGCGGTGATAATCTGGCAGCAATGGTGGTGTGTGGTGTTGATTGGCTGGTTTGGCGCCTTGTTGTTGGTTAAATATGCGCGTTATGGCTTGCTGAGTGGTTTGGTGGTGCTCTGCATGGTGAGTTGTTATGTGTGGCAGCGACAGGTTAATCAAGCTAGTCCGCCACCACAACACGTGACACAACTAATGATCCATCCTGATCAACTGCGGATTAATGGGGATGTTGTCAATGGACCGGCGACATTGGCCACGGGCGAGCGGGTTTATTTGCGCTGGATTTTAACTTCACCAGCTCAAGTTAAGCAATTCAAACTGGCTACCCGTACCATGACGTTAGTGGGAAAGTTTGAATGTAGTATCCCTGACAGCAAGCGCAATCGCTACAGCTTTGATTTTCGGCAATATATGTATACGCATCAAATGAAATGGCAAGTCACCGTTAAAAATGCGCAACTGCAAACTTGGACGGCGCAAAATGTGTGGCAGTTGTTGATTGACCAGATTCGAACGACCCATCTACAAATGGTACGGTGGTTTGAACGCTTACCACCGGGCCTGCGTGATTACGGTGAGACGTTGTTGCTGGGGTATACGCGTCAGACCTTTTATGCTGATAATTTAGGCGTGCAAAAAATGGGGTTGGTGCATTTGTTTAGTATTTCAGGCTTTCAAGTTATGGCGTTTTATGCAGCGTGGCGATGGCTTGGAAAGCGCGGTGGGGTAAGCAAAGAGCCGAGTTTGTTTGGGTTGCAAATCGGGTTGCTTTTGTTATGGCTATTTGCCGGCTGTGTCGTTTCCTTGGTGCGGCCGGTCTTGTTGGCGCTATTTAGTTGTTGGAAAGAACTCGGTTGGCTGCGCTTATCTACGCTTGATTTATGGGGGTTAACGTTATTGTTGGGGCTCTTATTTGAGCCCGGAATCTTGCAAACGCTTGGTGGGCAATTGTCGTATTGCTTATCGTTTGGCCTCTTGTGGCTGGTGGAAAAGCCGCTGTGGCAAGTCAGTCTGTACTTAGGCGTGCTGATTATGCCGATTTTAGTCTGGCATACGTTTGAATGGCACCCCGCCGCTTTGGTAGCCAATATTGTGGGCGTGCCGTTGTTTTCGGTAGTGATTTTGCCGTTGGTGCTGGTTGGCGTTTTGGCGCGGTTAGTGCATTTTGAAGTGCTAGTAACGCTGACCAATAGCGGAATTGAGCTCTTTCGTTGGTTGGTCGCCCAATTAGAGACCTTGCCTGGTAATCTCGTGTTTGGCCAGCCCCCGTTGATCTTAGTCAGTCTTATTTTTGGGCTGTTGGTGCTAAATTTGGCGCACTGTACACGTCGCAAAAATATTGTGTTGGCGGGATTATGCGTGGTTATGTATCTGGTGCCGCGCTGCAATCCTGTTGGCCACGTGATTTATTTTGATGTTGGGCAGGGGGATGCGACCTTATTTGTGCCGCCGTTTCAACGCCAAGTCTTTATGCTCGATGTCGGTGGCCAAATGCAGTTTAAAACAGATGCGTGGAGACAACGAGCGGTCAGCACCCGGCAAGCCGAAGAACTCGCGCATAACTTGAAGGGGCTGGGGATTGGTCAGCTGGATGGCGTAGTATTGACCCACAAAGACGCTGACCACTTGGGCAATTTCAATGCGCTGGCCAAGCAAATTCCCATCAAAAACGTGTATTTTCCCAGTGGTATGGAATTGACAACGGCTTATCAACGCCAGATTAAGCCGACTGGCATCAAAGCTTGGCCGGTCGATATCACTACAAAGCATGCCTTGCCGGTGCAATTTTTGCATCCATTTGAGGCCGGGAAAGCTGAAAATGAAGATTCGATTGTGTTAATTGGTCAATTTGGTCCAGAGCGCTTTTGGTTTTCGGGTGATTTAGATCAAGCGGGCGAATTAAAGGTGGCGAGCCAATTTGGGTTGGGTAAAATTGATAATTTTAAATTCGGCCATCATGGTTCGCACACGAGTACTGCACCGGGTTTGATTGCCCAAATTCAACCGCAAATCGGCATCGTTTCAGCTGGCCGGGATAATCGGTTTAAGCATCCGCGCCCGGAAACTTTACAAACCGCACAAAATGCAAAAATGCGCATCTATAATACGCAAGTTCATGGTATGGTAGACTATATGTGGTTTGGAAATAAAACATGGTGGAGGATGCAACTTAATGGAGCTGACATTTCAACAACTAAAAACTGATTTAACGGCCAAGCAGGTTGCCCCGGTGTACCTGATTCAAGGCACCGACCAATATTTATTACGCCAAGTGCGCCAAGCGTTTACTGACTTAATTGAACCAGATGATCGCTCGATGAATTTGGCGCCGTTTGATATGCGCGAAGTTCCTTTGGGCTATGCGATTGATGACGCACGTTCGATTCCATTTTTTGGCGATAAGCGCGTGGTCATTATTGATAACGCTGGCTTTTTAACTGGTGAGACGGGGGGCAAGATTGAACATCAAGTTGATGATTTAATCGAGTATATTGAACACCCTGAGCCACAAACAATTTTGGTGATTTTTGCGCCCTTTGAGAAACTGGATGGCCGCAAGAAAATCACCAAGTTGCTCAAAGAACGCGTGGCCTATTTACCATTTGGCGATATTACTGAAAAAGAAATTGCGCAAATGGTGCAAGCTAAATTAAGCGAACATGGTTTTCAAATCAATCCAGCCGCGGGGCAATTGTTATTGCGGTTGACTAACTTAGATATTACACAAATCATGGCGGAGCTCGACAAATTGATGTTGTACCGCTTTGAAACGAAAATCATTGACGAAGAAGCGGTGTTGAATCTGGTCACTAAGACGTTAGGTGAAAATATTTTTGATTTGATTGATGCGCTGTTAAAAAACAAAATCGCCAATGCCGTCACACTGTATCATGAGTTGTTAACGAGTGGTGAAGAACCGCTGCGATTGCATGGTGCGCTGATTGGTCAATTTAGATTGTTGTTGCAAGTGAAAGCAGCCACGACGAGTGAACAAGGTACAGCAACGGCGCTTAAGGTGCATCCATACCGCGTTAAGCTCGCCAAGCAGACGGTGCGCAACTTCTCATACAAATCGTTGGCCAAGGCGTATCTGGGCTTGGTAGCGATGGAGAAGCAATTAAAGAGTACCCAACGCGATCCAGAATTACTATTTGAGTTGTTTGTGCTGCAATATCAACAAGAAAAAGCCGCGCGTTAAAAGAAATTTGCTACAGACCATTTATTTTAAAAAGTGAGGTACTTATTATGTCAGAATCAACAAAGCTATCAATCGAAATTACAGATGTTAATTACCTAGCTGGTCTTGATAAAATACCAACCGTCACAGTAAATGATGCGGCCACACGTGCCGATTTCATTGCTGGGGATGGTGGATATTAATACTGATTGACAAAGAAACTTGCACTTGTGGCTAGATTTATGTATACTAATCAAGTGCAATTTTGCACGACCTATACCTGTGTTTGACGGTTCACCATCGTTCTACTCGGATATAGGCGACACTATTTATTTAAGAAAGGTGGAACATTCCAATGGCTATTTCTGCAGAACGCAAGAATGAGATCATCAAGGAGTTCGCTCGTCACGAAGGTGATACTGGTTCAGTTGAGGTACAAGTTGCAGTTTTGACTGCTGATATTAACTCATTGAACGGGCATATGTCTGAGCACAAGCATGACTTCCATTCACAACGTGGATTGATGAAGAAGATCGGTCACCGTCGTAATTTGTTGCGTTATTTGCGTAACGATGACGTTCAACGTTACCGTGAGTTGATTGCTAAGCTTGGTTTGCGTCGTTAATCTTTATAGATTATCGCGTAACCGTTAAGACATTTTCATCGAAGGAGAAAAGACGATGCCAATTATCGAAGGTTCAATCAAGCGTGCACGTTTGAACAAGATTCAACGCGAACGCAATGTTACCCAAACTTCAGCATACCGTACTGAAGTCAAGAAGTTCCGTAAGGCTGTTGAAGCTGGCGAAGACAATTTGCAAGAATTGTATCTTAGCGCTTCAGCTGCTGTTGACCGTGCAGCTTCAAAGGGATTGATTGCTAAGAACAAGGCTTCACGTGATAAGTCACGTTTGGCTGCCTTGTTGAACAAGTAATTCCAATATAGACTTAAAAATAAACTACCGATTTCTTATGATTTCGGTAGTTTTTTTGTTGATTTAACACATTTCGCGCGAGGTGTGCTAAATTTAATTAAAATTTACAATTAATTTCGAGGGAAATATTATGTTAGCGACCAATAAAACTTTATATGATATTCGGGCTTTAGCGAATCCGCTCGTATTAAATGATCGGGTCTATGTACAAGTCAGTCGCGCCCGTGAAGCAGAAAATGATTACATAACTGATTTGATCGAAGTCGTTGACGGGCAAGCGATTGTCAAAGTTGCCGATGTTCAACAAGTCCAAGCTAGCGATGAACAACTGTTTTATGTGCAAGCTGGGCAGCTTTTTGAATTTGTCGATGGTGGGGATGACATCAAGTTGACGGATGTTACTGGTAAGTTAGAACAATTTCAACCTACACCGGATGGAGCCGCGATTTTTTATCGGACGCAACATTCAGACCAGGCCGATTTCAACACCGTTGCTGACCAACCAGCCGTCCGCCGCTACACTCATTTACACTACAAAGATGACGGCAAGGGTTTTATTGACGAGGCCCGGTATTTTGAGTTGCATCGTTTAACGAATGGCGAAGATGAATTAATTCAAACGGAGCAACACCCATTTGCCATTGCGGATGTGTTAGATGCTGATAATGTTTTGTTAATTACCCAAATTACCGATGATGACGCATTGTATACATATCATCAGTTAGCGCAGTATACAGTTTCGACTGACAAGCACATGGTTTTGTCTCATGACGGCTTGGCGGATATTGAAGAAGCAATCTATAGTCCAGATGGGGGAAATGTGTTGTTTATTGCTCGTGACAAGCAACGGCCATTCCGCCGGGTTGCTGAGCTATTTAACTTTAATTTTGAGACCAATAGTATCGAACGTGTGTATGCGGATGAAGCGTTGTTGGACGGGCCAAATTCAGACGTCGTCGTGCAAGCGCAACAACGCCACGTTAAATGGTTAGATGCAGAAAATTTTGCCTTTCAAACGGGGCATCGTGGGCATAACCGGCTGTACTTTGGTAGTATTTTTGGTGAAATGACGTTGGTCCGCGACAATCGTGAAGCATTATTGGGCTTTGAATTTGTCGGCGATATCGCCCTTGTGGTTAGTTCAACGGCGCAACATCCAGCGCAATTGATTGATTTGGTGACGCAAAATGTTGTCCTCGACCTCAACGAAACTTATCAAGATCATGAAAAATTTGTTTTCTTGAGTGAAAATGGGGACGTGGTGGATGCCTGGTTTATGCCCAATGCGCTACAAGCCCAAGCACCGGTCGTTTTGTATGTGCACGGTGGACCGCATGGAGCGTATGGGGATACTTTCTTCTTGGAATTCCAGCAATTTAGTGCCGCTGGGTACAATGTGGTCTTTATCAATCCGCACGGCTCAACGACGTATGGCCAAGACTTTGTGGACGCGGTGGTTAAACATTATGGTGAACAAGATTATCGCGATTTGTTGACCGGGTTGGATGCCGCACTGACGCAACACCCTGATTTGATTGATGCTAGTCAACAATACATTGTGGGTGGCTCGTATGGTGGTTTTATGGCGACGTGGGCGATTGGGCAATCTGATCGCTTTAAGGCCGCGGTGGCGCAACGGCCGGTCACCAATTGGCTCGACTTGTTTGGTGCGTCAGACATTGGGTACAATTTCGTCTTTGAAGAAATGGGTGCCACGCCATTTGATGAACGCGGGCGGGCCACGTTGACTGAAAAATCGCCGTTGACCTATGTGCAGTATGTCAAAACGCCCTTGTTATTGATGCAAGGCGAGTACGATATGCGCACACCCGCCGCCCAATCAGAACATTATTTCACCGCCATGAAAATGTTGAGCACGGCACCAGTTGAAATGGTCCGCTTCCCACAAGCGTGGCATGGGGTTTCACGCAATGGCTTGCCTAATTTACGGTTAGCCCGCTTGGACGTGATGTTTGATTGGCTACACCGATATTAATTCCGATATTAAATGAATTTAAACGGTAAAATGTTTCGACGTTTTGCCGTTTTTTATGTGGGTTCTCGACTTGTCTCATCCGCTAAATATGGTACACTAAACAGAAAGACAATAACGTTGGGTACGAATATAGCCCCGAAAGAAATGAGATATAGATAAATATGAGCACTACATTATCAGTAATGCCGTTTGGTGGTCTCCGTGAAAACGGTAAGAACATGTATGCGGTAACCGTTGGCACAGATATTTTTATTTTAGATGCAGGATTGAAGTATCCTGAAAGCGATTTGTTGGGCGTTGACGTGGTCATTCCTGACTTTAGTTACTTAGTTGAACATGCCGACCAAATCGCCGGCATCTTTTTGACGCACGGACACGCCGATGCAATTGGGGCCTTGCCTTACTTGTTGACGGAAATTTCAGCACCCGTTTTCGGGTCTGAATTAACGATCGAATTGGCCAAGCTAGCCATTGAAGCTGAACCAGAAGTAAAAGACTTTGATGATTATCACGTCGTTCGTGGCGATCAAGAAGTCGAATTTGGCGATGTCATCGTGTCATTCTTTGAGACGACCCACACAATTCCTGAATCATTGGGGATTGTTTTGGAGACACCAAATGGCCAAGTGGTCTACACTGGTGACTTCAAGTTTGATACGACGGCGGCCCCATATTACCGGATGGATTTGTTGCGCTTAGCTGAAATCGGGGGCAAAGGGGTTAAAGCCTTGTTGATCGATTCTGCTGGGACAGCCAATGTTGGGCAAACGGCGCATGAATCAGAAATTGCTGATTATATTTATGATGGCTTCAAGCACCATGATGGCCGGATTATCGTGGCTGCCGTGGCGTCAAACATTCAACGAATCCAACAAGTCATCGATGCGGCTTACCGTGTTGGTCGCAAGTTGGTTTTGTCAGGTAATGATTTGGAAAAGGTTGTGCGCACGGCTTTGCGTTTGAAGAAGTTGCATTTGCCAATTCCTGAAAACGATTTGTTTGTGTCATTAAAGAACCTTGATACCATTGCTCCAGAAGAAACCGTGATTTTGGAAACTGGTAAGATGGGTGAACCAATCCGCCACTTGCAACGCATGGCGCACGGTGATGATCGCAATGTGCAAATCAAGCCAGGCGATTTGGTCTTCATCACAACGACCCCTTCAACCGCCATGGAAGGCTATGTCGCCCGGACGCGTGATTATCTTTTCCGTGCTGGGGCTCAAGTTAAGCAAATTTCAACCGATTTGAAGTCATCTGGCCACGCGTCAAAGAACGACTTCCAATTGATGTTGAATTTGTTGAAGCCTGAAACTGTGATTCCGGTGCAAGGTGAATACCGCGTCTTGAATAGTGCTTTGTCAGCGGCTAAAGAAGTCGGCTACACTGATGAAAATGCGTTTATCTTGGCCAATGGTGATAATTTGCACCTTGAAGAAGACGTTTATCTCGGTGGGTCAATTCAAGTTGGCTCAACGATGATTGATGGGTCTGGGGTCGGTGATATCGGTTCAATCGTGTTGAACGACCGGCGGATTTTGTCTGAAGATGGCGTGTTTATTGCGGTTGTCACGATTGATCGCAAGAAGAAGAAGGTCGTTTCAACACCCAAGATTGATTCACGTGGGTTCGTGTATGTGAAGACATCACGCGATTTGATGCGTGAAGCGGCTGATTTGGTGCAAACCACAGTTGCTGATGGAATCAAGAACAGCAAAGAATTTGACTGGGGTAACCTCAAGAATTCAGTTCGGGATGCCTTGGGTAAGTTCTTGTTTGAACAAACGCGCCGCAAGCCAGTGATTTTGCCCGTGATTATGGAAGCTAACCAAAATGGTCGGCGCCGTAAGAGCACTAAGCCAAACAATGGTGGAGGGCAAGGCGCCCGGCCAAATACCGGTGAAGCCAAGCCACAAGCTAATAATGGTACGGAGAATGGTGCATCAAAAAAGCGCCGTTCACGCAACCGGAAGCCAAAACCAGCACAAACCGAAGTAAAAACAGAATCAGCGCAATAAGCTGATGGCGAGGGCGGTCATACGCACCTCGTTTTTTTATTCAAATAGAGGGGGAATCTATGAACGAAGAATTTGACGCCGAAAAATTTCGGATTTTAGTGGACAGAGCCCATGCAGCTCATGATGATATGCAAATCGACAAAACGCTCGATTTATTGGAAGAAGCTTACAATATGCACCAAGAACCCGAGCTTAACCATTTTGTGACGGCGGTCTTATTAGACGATGGTCAAAATCAATTAGCTCAACAAATTGCCGATGAATTTGTTGATAGTTATGCAAACGACCGACAGCTGGCGGAACAATATTTAGCGATTGCCTTTAATAATCGCAATTATTTACAAGCCCGCGAATTTGCCTTATCAACACGTTGGAGTGATGAATTTACGACCATCATCGGCTATGAAGAACACCAGGGGAAGATCGAGCTTGGGGAGACGATCCAAACCATCGCACGCCATTTTTGGCATTTGAGTGATCAAGACGTCGCCACCCAACAAGCCCGCATTGATGAAGCTGAGCATTTGCCCTTAGCTGATTATCTCAAAGGGGCTAAGTTTGTCTTACGCGATCCATTCTTGCACCCAATCGTCCGCGTGACGGTGTTGAATCGGTTACGCAGGTTACAAGTCAATGAGCCCATCATTATGCATTGGCTTCGAGATACTGAAATCACGGTGAATCCAAGTGAATTAGTCGAATTTGAAGAGCAACCAGCCTTTCAAGCCATTTTGCAAATCTTAAATGAGCATGCCAATAACTCAGATGTTGCCGTTAACGAAGCAGTTTTGGCGGGCTTGCGGTTAACTTTGTTGCAAACCTATCCGTTGGTCGATAAAGTGGTCACAGATCCCGCTAGTTGGGTGCAAGCGACAATCGCTGAAGTCAGTGGTGACACCGATATTGATGAACCTAATCAACAACGGGAATGGCGCTTAGAACTGCAAAAGCTGGCCATGGATTTGTTGGCTTAAGCTGACTTGGAAGAAAAAACGAGAAAAACAACAAAAATTGTTTACAAATTACCGTCGATTGGATATAATAATTGAAGCTTCCCACGGGGAGAAAATCAAATTACATTTTTCGTTTGGTTGTGTATTTCCGCAAGGATTGTAGTATAATTATTTTATGCAACTGATGTTGTAATTCGTTACAACGCGAAAACTAGGAGGATAAGCTTTTGGCTAAGGAACATTACGAGCGTACAAAGCCGCACGTTAACATTGGAACAATTGGACACGTCGATCATGGTAAGACTACTTTGACTGCCGCAATCTCAAAGGTATTGGCTGATAAGGGATTGTCAGCACGTACTGACTTTGCTGCTATCGACGCCGCACCTGAAGAAAAAGAACGTGGAATCACGATCAACACTGCTCACATCGAGTATGAGACCGCAGCACGTCACTATGCGCACATCGATGCCCCTGGTCACGCGGACTACGTTAAGAACATGATCACTGGTGCCGCTCAAATGGACGGTGCTATCTTGGTTATCGCCGCAACTGACGGTCCTATGCCACAAACTCGTGAGCACATCTTGTTGGCTCGTCAAGTTGGGGTTGATTACTTGATCGTCTTCTTGAACAAGACTGACTTGGTTGACGATGAAGAATTGGTTGACTTGGTTGAAATGGAAGCCCGTGAATTGTTGTCAGAATACGATTTCCCAGGCGATGATATTCCATTCATCCGTGGATCAGCTTTGAAGGCATTGGAAGGTGATGCTGAACAAGTTAAGGTTATCGAAGAATTGATGGATACTGTTGATTCATACATTCCTACTCCAGAACGTGACACTGACAAGCCATTCTTGATGCCTGTCGAAGACGTGTTCACTATCACTGGACGTGGAACTGTTGCATCAGGTCGTATCGATCGTGGAACTGTTAACTTGAACGATGAAATCGAAATCGTTGGTTTGCACGAAGATGTTCGTAAGACTGTTGTTACTGGTATTGAAATGTTCCGTAAGACTATGGAAACTGCTCAAGCCGGAGATAACATCGGAGCATTGTTGCGTGGTGTTGACCGTGCAGAAATCGAACGTGGACAAGTTTTGGCAAAGCCAGGCTCAATCAAGACTCATACTAAGTTCTTGGCCGAAGTCTACGTTTTGACAAAGGAAGAAGGTGGACGTCATACTCCATTCTTCACTAACTACCGTCCACAATTCTACTTCCACACAACTGACGTTACTGGTGTTGTTCAATTGCCAGAAGGCGTAGAAATGGTTATGCCTGGAGATCACGTTACTTTCGACGTTGAATTGATCTCACCAGTTGCCATTGAAGAAGGATTGAAGTTTACTGTTCGTGAAGGTGGCCGTACTGTTGGTGCCGGAACTGTTACTAGCGTTAACAACTAATTTTAATTAGTCGTTTACCCTAAAGTAAACATTCAGAAGAAAGCAAAATTCATTCATTTGGATTTTGCTTTTTTTGTGCAGTTTTACCAGCGAAACGTTAGGCAGTTAACAAATATATCGAAGAAACGGCTACAAATTATTCGGGTTTTGTGGCATACTAGACTTATTAATCGATAAAGTATGCTAAACCAGTGATGGATTTTAATCCGGCACCAAAAGCTACTATCATCAAATAAGTTAGCAATAAAGGGGACTGTCATGTTAGAACGCAAAATCCCAGTTACCATGGGAACGCAACATCCAGACAACGCTAATGGCGCATTTTGGGATATCTCAAATCGACCATTTATTTCAGCCTATAGCGAAACAATGGAAGCTTTTGAAAACTTTTCAGCCCTTGATGTAGATGAATATATGTGGGATTGGGAAGGTAAGCACGCCGATGCTGCCGTGATCGATCGCTTATTTTCTGGTCAATATGAGTATTTCAAAGAAAACCAATTAGGCAAGGACAAATTCATCACCTTCCGTTTCCCAAATATCTGGGAAGAGGCGGGCTATAACTTGATGCAAGCCATGACGGCCTTCTTGTCATCAGAAGACTTTGCGCGCGATTTGAAATTTGAAAGCCGCCCATTATTTGAAGCAATCTTGCCAATGGCGCAACGAGCCGACCAAATTTTGGAAATGCAAACCATCTTTGAAAAGTTAGCAAACTTCAAGACGGAAGTGTTTGCTAAGGGCGCACGCACCAACACGCCATACATCGAAATGATTCCGTTGTTTGAAGAATTCGAAACGCAATTACACGCGCCAGAAATCTTGGCCGAATATTTGAAGTTACACGAAGAACATTTTGGGTTCCGACCAAAGTACATGCGCGTCTTCTTGGCTGGGTCGGATTCGGCCTTGTCATCAGGGTTCATGAGTTCAATTAGTGGAAACAAGTTGGCCATTGCGCGCTTGCACGAATTCGCCAAGCAAGAAAACATTGAAATCTTCCCAATCGTTGGGATGGGGTCAGCGATTTTCCGTGGCGGGTTGTCACCACGCCGGATTGACCGCTTCCTCCAAGAATTTGGTGGCGTCAGCACCGTCACAGTGCAATCAGCCTTCCGTTACGATTATCCACTCGAAGAAGTGACAGGGGCGATTACGCGTTTGAAGAACGAATTACCACAAGTGCCGGCCATCACGTTTACTGAAGAAGAAAAGGCAATCATGATTAAAATTGCCCAAGTTTCAGCTAAATATTACAAGGGTACGTTGGATAATTTGGTAATGGATATGCAGCCAATTTTCAAGGCGTTCCCAAAGCGGCGAGATCGTCGTCAGCACGTTGGGGTCTTGGGTTACTCACGTGAAGTTGACGGCGTTGCTTTGCCACGTGCGATCAATTTTACTGGCGCCTTTTATTCAATTGGGGTACCACCTGAATTTATCGGCTTTGGCCGGGCTTTGCGGGATATGGATCCCGAGACTCGCGTGGTCTTTGACCGGCATTATCCAAATCTCAAAAATGACTTCACTGAATTGGCTGATTATGTCAATTTGGATGCTTTGGCCATTTTGGAGACTGATAATGCGGCTTGGAAAGAAGTGCGCGAAGATATTGAGATTTTGCAGGCTGAATTTGACTTTGAGATTGGGCCTAAGACGCGTCAACAAGAGCAACATGCGCATTTGGCTGAGCAACTTGTTCAGATCAAAGAGGGGGCTAGTGTGGCGATTACGGCTTTGATTAATCGCGAGGCTCAGTTGCGGAATTTCTTGGGTTAAGATTTAATATCAAAAGATTGGGCTTTGGTTGCTCGATCTTTTTTTCTTTTGCCCCCTTGGGGGCAAAGGTGTTTGGGTTTGGTTGGGTCAAGGGCTCCGCATTGGGGCAATAGAGGTGGGCGACACGGTCCCACTAGTCTAAGGGATTCGGCTCCGCTGGCGCGAAACCAACTCCCTAAGACCGCGTTGGTGCCGCT